>JBDLWH010000138.1:0-3851 GCA_039804325.1 Verrucomicrobiota bacterium | reverse complement strand
CGTGATCGATGTGCTCCGCCGTGGCATTTCCGACGGCCCGCTGCATTTCGAGATGTTTTACGGCACGCCGTCGCCCGGCAATGAGAAGGCGGCGGAACGTTTTTCTCAGAACCGGTTCAGCATCACCCGCCAGCTCCGATACAGTCAGGACGAAACCCGGCGCTCGCTGGATCTCGCAGCGTTCATCAATGGATTGCCGGTTTCCACGTTTGAGCTGAAAAATAGCCTCACCAAACAAACCGTGGAAGACGCGGTGGAGCAATACCGCCGCGACCGCGACCCGCGGGAGAAGCTGTTCGGCTTCGGCCGCTGCATGGTCCACTTCGCCGTGGATGATTCGGAAGTCCGGATGTGCACGGAGCTGAAGGGCAAGGCGTGCTGGTTTCTTCCCTTCAACAAGGGCTGGAACGATGGCGCGGGCAATCCGCCTAATCCGAATGGACTCAAGACCGATTATCTGTGGAAGGAAGTGCTCACGCCCGCCAGCTTGACGAATATTCTGGAAAACTACGCCCAGATCATTGAGGTCAAGCACCCCAAGACCGGCAAGAAGAAGCTGACGCAGATTTTCCCTCGCTTCCATCAACTCGGTGTCGTGCGCGAAGTGCTGGCAGACGTGGAGGATCACGGCGTCGGCCACCGCTACCTCGTCCAGCAATCTGCCGGCAGCGGTAAATCCAACTCGATTGCCTGGCTTGCCCATCAGTTGGTGCGCGTGCGGCACAACGACAAGGAGGTTTTCGATTCCGTCATCGTCGTGACCGACCGCCGGATTCTCGACGATCAGCTCCAGAAAACCGTCAAACAATTCATGCAGTTGAGCGCCACCGTTGGCCATGCCAAGAAGTCTGGCGATCTTCGGCGTTTCATTGCCGATGGAAAGAAGATCATCATCACCACGGTGCAGAAATTTCCATTCATTCTGGATGAGATGGACGGCGAAGGCACAGGAAAGAATTTCGCCATCGTCATCGACGAAGCCCACAGCAGTCAGGGCGGCAAGACCGCCTCCGCCATGAGCAAAGCGCTCGGCGATCTGGATGAAGAGGATCTGATCAACGACGCACTGGAAAAGCGGATTAAGTCACGCAAGCTCCTGACTACTGCGAGCTACTTCGCCTTCACCGCTACGCCGAAAAACAAGACGCTGGAGTTGTTCGGCATCCCGCTACCGCCGGACGGCGAAGGCAAGATCAAGCACCGGCCATTCAACAGCTACACGATGAAGCAGGCGATTCAGGAGGGCTTTATCCTCGACGTGTTGCGTTCCTACACACCGGTGGAGAGCTATTATCGCCTGATCAAGAAGATCGAGGACGACCCGGAATTTGACAAAAAGAGGGCACGCAAGAAACTCCGCCGTTACGTCGAAAGCGCCGACCACGCTATCCGGCTCAAGGCGGAGATCATGGTGGATCATTTCCACGACCACGTCATGTCGGTCGGCAAGATCGGAGGCAAGGCCCGCGCCATGGTCGTGTGCAGCGGCATCGAACGCGCCATCCAGTATTACCACGCGTTCAATGCCTACCTGGCCGAGCGCAAAAGTCCCTATCAAGCTCGTCCTTGATGCCTCCCAAGTCTATTCGCAAGACCAGATCGACGGCATCGTCGAACTCTTCCTCGCAGGTGTCAGCCGCGAAAAGCTGGATCCCATTCTCGATGTCTGCGTCGCCGCCTACCTCGAACAACTCGACGAAGACGGACAGGTGGATTTCAAGAGCAAGGCCAAGATTTTCACCCGTGCCTACGATTTCCTGGGCGCCATCTTCCGACGGTCGTTCATTTTGAGTATTTCCCAAAATCTGCCCCAAATTTCGTAAAAGCCTTGATTCTAAGCACTTTCGACCCTCCCGCCGCGGCGCGGGAATCGTCAGCCCACTCGCCTTCTAACCCTCCTTGCTTACTTCTGTTCGGAAATCCCAGGCCAAACAAGATCGACCTGTCGGGGCCGGCCTTTTACCTGTCGGGCTTTTCACCTTTACTAAATGCCGCGGCGGCGGTCTATTTACGTGCCCTGAACAACTCCAGCCCAGAAGGGGAATTGCGGCCCCCTCCCGTTTTTCCTTCGGCCGGAAAGTGGGGGGGGGGACATGAACTTGATAATCGCCTGCCAAAACATAATCTCATGGGACGGCATCGGCCCGCCGCGTCGGTAATATATCAATCTGTCTGAAAAATGTCGCAATCGCCATCCCCCTTAAATCCCACCCCAAGCCTTGTTAAATCAAGGCACAGGCGGCTTCATGCGCAGCCTGTGGGATGACAATGGAACCGATAAATGAACTTTTCCCGTTCCAATCATTCCAGTGGTAACTTGCCCGACCCGGTGACCGTGGCGGAGTCTGGCAGCGGGAATTTATTTGGGCAATTCCCGTCCGCCCTGTGGCAGAAGGCACTTTTATTCAGCGTCGCTTACTTCTTTTGCGCCGAGGTCGGCGTGCATCTTTCCGTGCGCAACAGCCCGCTCGTCACCTTCTGGCTGCCGGCCGGCCTGTATGTGGCCGTGTTGCTGCTGAATGAAACCCGGGCCTGGCCCTGGCTGATTCTGGCGGCCTTGCCCGCCAACCTCGCCTTTGACCTGTCCATCGGGACGCCGCTGTTGGTAATATTTTGCTTTTACGGGGCAAACACAGTTCAGGCGGTGACCGGCGCGTGGCTGGTGCGCCGGTTCGTGGCCGAAAGGCCGACCTTGGCCACCAACAGGGAATTTATTGGGTTGCTCTTTTTTTCAGGTGGCTTCAGCACTTTGCTGGGAGCTATCCTCGGCGCAACCACCCTGGTTGCCTCGGGCTTGAGCCGCTCGTTCGCGGCGGCATGGATAGGCTGGTGGGGCACAACGGCGCTCGGGATCCTGGTGTTGACGCCTCTCATCCTGACCTGGTTTTCCGGGCCGGATGCCTACTATCAGCGCCTCTTCACCCCGCGAAATAAAAAGCTGGAAGCCGCCCTGCTGGCGGTGGTGACAATCGCCACAACCTGGATTTTTTTGTTCAAGGGTCATGGCATTATGTCACCGAACAAGGGCGCGTTTTGGTTGCTTGTGCTGTGGGCGGCTTTCCGTTTTGGAACGCGTGGAGCGACGGCGGCCTGCCTGTTGGTGGCGCTGCCGACTGCCTTCTTTACCAGGCAATTCTTTACCGGCCTTACGCCAGAACAGATTGCGACGGGAGAGTATGTTTTTGTCATGCAGTTTAGTATGGTGGTGATGTCTCTAGCGGGTTTGCTCCCGGCCGTCATCCTGCGGGAACGGGACCAGAACATGGTCGATCTGCGGGAGAGCGAGGATCGTCACCGGGTCGTTCTGGAAGCGGCCAAGGACGGCTTTTGGATAGTGGACTTGCAGGGCCGTTTTCTGCAAGTCAACCAGGCCTATTGCCGCA
Source organism: Verrucomicrobiota bacterium (assembly GCA_039804325.1). Taxonomy (GTDB): domain Bacteria; phylum Verrucomicrobiota; class Verrucomicrobiia; order Verrucomicrobiales; family Akkermansiaceae; genus Luteolibacter. Next base: position 468 of record JBDLWH010000138.1, on the reverse strand, counting down.
TGAGCGGTTACAGCCAGGAGGAATTGCTGGCCATGCGCATTGAGAACATGGAAGCCAACGAATCGCCCGAAGACGTCAGCGCCCACTTGCGGAAGATCATTGCGGAGGGCGAGCTCCTCTTCGTGTCCCGGCATCGGCGCAAGGACGGAAGTGTTTTTGATATCGAAGTCAGCGCTCAATTCCAGCCTGCCGAAAAGAAGTGTGTGGCTTTTATCCGCGACATCACCGAGCGCAAACAGGCCGAGGATGCCATCCGCGATATGAACGCCGTGCTCGATCAACGCGTCAGAGAACGCACCTCGGAACTCGAAGCCGTGGTCCATGAACTCGATGCGTTTTCATACTCGGTTTCGCACGACTTGCGCGCGCCGTTGCGGGCGGTGGACGGGTTCTCGCGCATATTGGCCGATGATTGCGCCTCGCTTCTTGACGAGAACGGGTTGCGCCTTCTGGGCGTGATCCGCAGCG
>JBDLWH010000137.1:0-3607 GCA_039804325.1 Verrucomicrobiota bacterium | reverse complement strand
CGCGAGTCAGAAAATGCAAAACCTGCCGGTTGATTCGCCGTCACCTTTGATTCCGCCACCGCATGAGGATGCTCGATGACGGAGCCCGCCGATTTTTCGTGTTGTTCATACCGCTGAGCTGGCACATGACAGAAAAACGTTACCGCTAACCATCCCGCTAGGACGGCTGACGATCCACTGACAAAATGGGAAAGTTTCATCGGATATGACAAAAAAAATGACTGATTAACTCCGCGCGCGTTTGTTGAGCACTATTGCAAAAAAAGGCAACTTTAATGTCATCAGATCCAGCAGAGATTCTGATTCAGTCCCCTGAAGATCGGTGCATTGTTCCTGATATTGCAGGCAATCTCGTGGCGCACTTTACGGCCAAATGCCCGGAGCCTCACTTACTGCATGATCTTGAGATCGCGCTGCGGGCCGTCGCCATCCTGTTGGGCGAGCAATTGGAAGACGGGGTCCGGGACGTATCGGCGCACCGTGTCTTCCCATCCTTTCGGGCCGATGAGGCTTTTAATCATGTTAGAGGAAACCTCGGCGATGTCACGCGGAGGCATCAGAAAAACCGTGGTGATCTCGGGGGCCATGTCGGCGTTGATATGACGCATCACGCGTTCGTATTCATAATCGTGGGGTGAGCGGATGCCGCGAAGGACGTATTTGGCGCCCATTTTCCCGGCGTAATCTACCAGGTAACGGTTATCAAAATGGGCGATGACCAAGCTCACGCAGGGCACCGTGGAGGCTTTGAGCAAGTCCAAGCGCTCTTCGACGCTAAACGAATAGCGCTTTGAGGGGTTGTTACCAATGGCAACGATGAGACGATCAAACATTTCCAATCCCCGCTCTATCATCCAGAGGTGACCGTTAGTGGGAGGATCAAAGGACCCCGCATAAACCGCTGTGCGCATGCACGGATGATAATCCTTGAACCGAAAATGAAAACCACGAAAGACAACCAAACGACGAATGGCGAGGTGACGTGTCGCTGGTCCTGACCAGAATATCACGATTCCGTTCTGCAAGTCTCTCGTCTTGAATGCATGGTCGTGATTTCCTAACGCTCCTCGTTCGAGATCTCACGTCACACCGTCAACATGGTGATCGTGATGACGGCGACCATGACCGACGAGCAGCGCCGATAGTCGGCTTGCGCGCTGGCTCACGCGTCAGTAAGGTCGCCTCATGACCGATGTGACACACACGAAATTTTTTGATACTGGTGGCTCCGATCACCCGGTGAGGTTGCGCGATGGCGCGTTGTTACCGGGTGTGCGGATTGCCTACGAGACATGGGGCGAACTCAATGGCCAGCGGAGCAATGCGATTTTGCTGTTTCACGCGCTTTCCGGATCGCATCACGCGGCGGGGATCAATCGGTCCATTGATGGGGTGGGGGATCTCTGGCAGCCCGAGTTGCACGACGGGTGGTGGGAAGATATGATAGGTCCAGGCAAGGCATTCGATACGAGCAAGTATTGTGTTATTTGCGCAAACTATCTGGGTGGGTGTTATGGCAGCACTGGCCCGGCCAGCCTCAACCCGCAATCCGGGATGCCCTGGGGCTCGACCTTCCCCTCAGTGACCGCGGCGGACCAAGCCGAGCTCTCAGGTCGCCTGCTAGACTCCCTCGGCATTGATGTTTTACACGCCGTGGTTGGCCCGTCGGTGGGTGGCTTGGTGGCGCTCACCTTCGCCACGCGTTTTCCCACCCGGGTGCGCAACGTCATCTCCATCGCTGCTGGCTTCAAAACCACAGTGCTCAATCGGTTGATTCTGTTTGAGCAAATCCTCGCCATCGAAAACGATCCCTATTTCAATGCCGGCGATTATTATGGCGCGGAGCCGCCGATTTACGGTCTCGCCCTGGCACGCATGATTTCCCACAAAACTTTTGTCCACCTCGACGCCATCGAAAATCGCGCGCGCCAAGACGTCATCCAACCCGACGACGTCCTAGCGTGGTATCGAGTGCGCGACCAATTCCAGAGTTACATGCTTCACCAAGGGAAAAAATTTGTGCGCCGATTTGATGCGAACACCTATCTGCGCATCATCGATCTTTGGTCACGCTACGATGGCACTCACGAGGGCGACGCCGAAACCCCCGCCGACCTCTTCGAACGTGCGCACCTCGCCGGCCAACGCTGGCTCGTCTTTTCTATCGACTCGGATTTCTGCTTCTACCCCGAAGAACAATCCGACCTCGTCAAACACCTCGAAACCGCCAAGGTCGATGTCATGCACATCACCGTGCATTCCGATAAAGGTCATGATTCATTCCTCCTTGAGCCCGACCTTTACACCCCTCACATCACGTGGCTCCTCGGAAAAGGAGCCCCACCCGGCTCGTCGCCCCAGCGCGCATGACAGCGGCGGTGTGTCACCGTCGATAGCGCATGAAGAAGCGCCGCTGCTCACACCCCCCCCAACCGGCGGGACGCCCGTTGGTCATGACGGCCGTGACGGCTATCCTCCTATCAATTGCTTATTTATCAGATCATTCGATACCTCGGTTTGGGCATCAGGATTATTGTTGGGTGGGGAATCGGACGGGTTCTGCCCGGGGTGGGAGCACGCCGGATTTGTCATCAAGGCTGGTGAACGGGCTGTCCTCGGTGACGGGCAGCGGGCGGAACGACTCTGAGTGGGTATCGACGCGGAACTCGAGTTTCATGATGTCGCGGTTGGTTTCAGCTAACTGATCTAATAGGTCGCGGTTTTGAGATTGGAGGCCGTTCATTTTAGCGATGAGGGATTCGTAGAAATCCTTTTGGCTTTTGTTAGTCGCAGGGGCGGCGGCGGGAGGCGACGCCGGTGGTGCGGGCGCTTGGGCAAGCAGAGGGGCAGAGCGCGCGGAGATGGGCGCGGCGGTGTGGGTGATGGCGATGAATTGGCGCAGCGACCACCAATGGCTGAGGACAGCAGTGGACATGGCGGTGAGAGCGAAGCCGCAGAAGATGGGCACGGTCGAGGGTTTCATCGTTTCGGCGAGGGTTCGAGTTTGGAATTCGCTTTAAAAATGGGTTTGGGAGTAAATTTGCCCGTGGATTTGGAAATGGTGATGGGTTCGGCTTTGAGAATGGGTTCCTCTTTGGGTAGAGAGACGAGGATTTGTTGCAGTTGGTCGATGGTGGTGCCGAGAATCAAGGCGTCGGATTCTAACTCATTGATAGAATGTGAGAGAATGGCGGTGACGGTGGATTTTTGTTGGTATCCGAGAGTGGCGATGAATCCGGGTTCAGAGATATCGAAGGTGGCGGCGATTGAGGGATCGGGGACGAGGAGGTGGGGGCGGACGTTGAGGGTGATTTTACAGCCGGGCGAGAGTTCGACTTCGCGGGTGAAAGGAGGAGCGTTTGGAGAGGTTTTGAGGCACCACCCGGTTGGGGTGGGCGCGAGAGGTTTGGCAGGAAACGGGGCGAGGAGTGCGACTTGTGAGGCGTCGATGGTGCCTGTGGCGAGTTGGAGTTTTTCCACGCGCACGGCAAGCCCCTGTGCGGGTGCGGCTTCATTGGGAATTTCCAATTGCGTGGCGGGCGTGGCGGGCGTGGCGGGCGGGGCGGGCGTGGCGGGCGTGGCGGGCGTGGCGGGTTGGACCACAGGT
>JBDLWH010000136.1:0-2863 GCA_039804325.1 Verrucomicrobiota bacterium | reverse complement strand
TCAAGGAGTAGCACCTCATGAATGATGGGGCGCAACGACTCGACGGCCAATTGTTGGAGCGCTTGGGTGACGGAGGAGCCGACCAAATCCGCGTGCTGGGTCGAGCCACGGATGATAAGTCCCAGAGCGATGATGCAGGCGGGCGGGTCGCGGTCGAGCACTGCGGCCACCATGACCGGGATCTCGAAGGCGCCGGGCACGCGGATCACGTCGATGCGGCCCTGAGGGACCAACTCACCGAGTTCCTTGATAGCGTTATCAACCATGGCATCGGTGAACTGCTCGTTGTATTTTGAGGCAACAATACAAATGCGCACTTTGGGTCCGATGATCCGAGGTTTTGGCGAAAGTGCGTTGGACATGGCCGGGGTATGGCGGTACCACGAACAAAAGTCAATCGGCAGCCCACGCGATTCACACATCGCATGGATTTTCCTCCGCGTGGCATGGCCGGAATACACGCCATGACCGACCGACCCTGGAAAAAATGACCGGGTTTTGCCTGTCACACCGGGGCGCGACCTGTGATGTGGATGAGGGTGGAGAATTTTCGGCAGACCGCATCGAGTTGGGGGTCGGCAGCGATTTGGGCGAGCGTCCAGGGTAGGCGGAAGCACCAATTATGGTCGCCGGAGGTGCCCGGGTGGTTGATGCGATCATCCAGGGCGAAGAGTTCGGTGATCATCAGCGAGGCGTAACGGGCATTCGACGCGCATAACGCGTGAATGAGGCGCAGGTGAATCCCTTCAGTGAACCGCTGCCACGAGCCATCTCCGGGGATGGGAATCCCTGCAAATTCCGATAAAACGCGCAACGTGTGGTGGGCTCCTTGAACCTGCCAGTCGGAATGGCTGGCTGGGTTTTCGCGGTGTTGTTGGATGGCGCGCAGGCAGCCGCGCCAGATGCCGTTGACCGGGTCATGGTCATGGGTGGCGTAGGTCGCGAACGAATGTTCTGGAAACCCATGGCCGGGCGATGGGTGGCCATACTCGTTGCAATCCCAGTGAGGAATACGAAAGCCGGCGATGCCGAGCTCGGCAAGATGGGGCCGAACATAATCGGGCACCCAGCCCAAATCCTCGGCGATGACTTCGGCTCCATGAGCAGCTGCTAGGATGGCACGCAGCCGCGCATCTCCATCGGCGCGGTTCGCGGCCTTGTTGTCATCGGTGTCGTCGGGCCGCGGAAACCAGTGCGGAAGGCGCCCACCGCTGAGCGCGGCTGCTTGATCGTGCGTGAGCCCCAGAAACGCGGCGTTGCTCTCGGGCCGCCACGGAAACGCGTAAATCCGGTAAAACCCCAGAATGTGATCGAGCCGAAACATCTCGAAAATCTCGGTGAGGCGCTCGATACGCTTTTTCCACCACCAGAAACCGTTCGTTTTCATGTGATCCCACCGATAGAGCGGCACCCCCCAGTTTTGCCCCCATTGTTGAAAAAACGGATCGCTCTGGCTCTGGCCCTCGGAGGGTGAGCCGCCGCACCAATTGAGGTGAAATTCGTCGCGGTTGAAAAAGACGTCGCACGAATGCCAACTGATGCCGATGGGCACATCACCCATGAGTTTCACCTGGCGGCTGTCGGCATGGCGGCGCAATGCGCGCCATTGCCGGAAACACAACCATTGGACGAAAGCGAAAAAATCGATGCGATCATCAATGGCCGACGAGTCGCGCACACGCAGTTGGGCGAAGTAGTGGCGGGCATTTTCCGGAGTGCTGCACGATGGCGGCCAATGGTCCCAGACGAGCGCCTCGCCGTGATGTTCCATGAGCCAGCGAAACAAACAGTAGTCGTCGAGCCACTCGGCCTCTTTCTCTTTAAAGGCTGAAAATTCGCGGCCATACCGCTCGTCGGCGAGATCAAACAGGGACCATGCTCGCTCTAGCAGAGCCCGCTTGGCTTGCCTCACCGCCGGGTAGTTCACCTGCGCCGCTCCCAAAGCCGGCCCCAGATGTTCTCGGGCCTCCGCGAGGTCACCCTCGCTCAGACACGGAATCTCACCGACCTCGATGGCCAGATAAATCGGATCCAGCGCGACGGAAGAAATCGCGCTATACGGGCTCTCTTCTGTGCCGCTTTCGTTGATCGGAAGAAGCTGGATGAAGCTCACGCCATGACTGGCGGCCCAGTCAATCCATGCGCGCAGCGCAAGCGTGTCGCCAATGCCGAGGTCTCCCTTGCGGCGAGGCGAAAATGCGGGAATCAAAATGCCCGCCTGGCGGTTTCCGGATGGTTGCACGCCGGCCACTGTGACAGGCCCCGCCAGCTCGTAAACCTCGAAATAGCGCTCATGGTGCGGCCCCTCTCGCGAATGGCCCCGCTGGTGGGATGAGCTGGTGGCCCACCCACCATGGAGCGCGTAAGAAAAGGAGTGCCGCTCCCCTGTAAGCCGGATTCTGTCCGCCCCTTGCGGGACTGGACGGTCATTTCTCTCACCCCGCCGGAGCGGAGCGCCCCGCTTGCGCGGAGTGCGACTATTACCCGGAGGTGGAACGGGCGGGCAGCCCTCCTCCTGTTTTGTCTTGCACCGCGCGGGGTTTGCCCTGCCGCCTTGGTTGCCCTTGGCGCGGTGGGCTCTTACCCCACCATTTCACCCTCACCTGTGCCATTGCTGGCCATCGGCGGTATTTTTTCTGTGGCACTTTCCGTCCGGGTTCCTCGCGGGTCCCGTCCCCCATTTTCATGAGGCGCGCTGCCCTACGGTGTCCGGACTTTCCTCAACTCCCGCTTGCGCGCTCATTGCGACCGTCCGGAGAGCGGCACGCCGAACGTGCGCCGTCCTCGCGCGAATGCCAAGGAAAAGTTTTTGCATGAATGGGGGAATCTAGCGGATTCCCCCATCATGGCTTCATTGGAGCGG
>JBDLWH010000135.1:0-5328 GCA_039804325.1 Verrucomicrobiota bacterium | reverse complement strand
CAAAGCGGTCATCCGCACCGGCGACTTCACGGCCTTTGCCAATGTGATCCTCGTTTCAGGTGCCGGCCCACGATGGTTCTGCGAAAAATGATCGTCGCCTAACTGATTAACCCCAATCCATTAGATAACTTATGAAACAAGCAATCATGCCCGCGCCCGGGATTATCGAATTTCGCGATGTCCCCGCTCCCGCCGCTTTGGCACCTAACGAAATCCTGTTAAAAATCCAGCGCATTGGCGTGTGCGGTTCGGACGTGCATGTCTTCCATGGTGAACACCCGGCGACTCCCTATCCGGTGGTGCAGGGTCATGAATACTCAGCGACCATTGAGGCCATCGGCTCCGCAGTGACCACTGCCAAGGTCGGCCAACGGGCGACGGCGCGGCCGCAGTTAGTATGCGGCAAGTGCGGCCCGTGTGTGCGCGGTCAATATAATGCCTGTCAAGAACTCAAGGTGCAGGGGTTCCAAGCCCCCGGTGTGGCCCAAGAGTATTTCGTGGTGCCCGCCGACCGCCTAGTGGTCTTCCCCGATTCCATGAGCTTTGAACATGGTGCCATGATAGAACCCGCCGCCGTTGGTGCCCATTCCACCGCCCGCGCTTCTGATATCCAAGGCAAAAACGTCGTGGTTTCTGGTGCCGGCACTATCGGTAACTTGGTCGCTCAATTCGCCAAACAACGCGGTGCCAAAAAAGTGCTCATCACCGATGTGATGGACTTCAAGCTCAACAAGGCAAAGGAATGTGGCATCGACCACACCTTGAATATTCTCACCACTCCTTTCAAGGAAGGTGCTCAAGCGGTTTTCGGTGACGAGGGATTTCAGGTCGGCTTTGAAGCCGCTGGTGTCCAATCATCACTCGACGCTCTAGTGGGCAACGTCGAAAAAGGCGGCGAAGTCGTTATCCTCGGCGTCTATGCCAAAAATCCCACTATCAATATGTATTTCGTCGGCGAACACGAATTGAATGTGTTCGGCTCCATGATGTATCGACACGAAGACTACGTGGAAGCCGCTGACCTCATCGCTCAAGGCAAAATCATCCTCGACCCACTCGTCTCCAAACATTTCCCCTTCGACCAATATCTCGACGCCTATCACTTCATCGGCGACCACGGCGACTCGGTCATGAAAGTCATGATCGACTTGTGACTCTAACCATTACTTCCCATCCATGAGCGACATCACCCCTGAAAAACACGTCTTCCAAGCCGAAATCCAGCAATTGCTCGATCTCGTCGTCCACTCACTCTACACGGACAAGGAGATCTTTTTGCGCGAGTTGATCTCCAATGCCTCGGACGCTATGGAAAAACTCCGCCACGTCGAGGCTACCGAAAAAAATATCTATCAACCGACGCTGCCGTTAGAAATTCACCTCACCACCGATGAGGAGGCCAAAACCCTAACCATCTCCGATTTTGGCATCGGCATGTCTCACGACGAACTCGTGAAAAACCTCGGCACCATCGCCCACTCGGGCACGAAGGCATTCCTCAAATCCATCAAGGATAGCGGCTCAACTCCGTCTAACATGATCGGGCGCTTTGGAGTCGGCTTCTACTCGGCCTTCATGGTCGCTGACCTAGTCCATGTGCATTCTCGCAGTTGGCACGCGGACTCCACCGAACTCGTCTGGACCAGCGATGGCAAGAGCAGTTACGAAATCGTGGAATCCCCAGGCCTCGACCGCGGCACCAAAATTGTCATGCACCTCAATGAGGAATGCGCGGAATACGCCACCGAATCGCGTATCCAACACCTCGTCGAAACCTATAGCAACTTCGTTGGGTTTCCCATTCTGCTCAACGGTAAGCGCATCAACGAGGTCGAGGCGCTCTGGTTGAAAAATAAATCTGAAATCGACGACGAACAATACAAGGCGTTCTACCAGTTTGCGTGCAAAGCCTTCGACGAGCCGTCGTACCGCTTGCACTTCAGCGCCGACGCACCGTTGGCTATCAACGCGTTGGTTTTTGCTCCCACAGAAAACCCTGAACGCATGGGCTTTAACAAGACCGAGTGCGGCGTGGCCCTCTACAGCAGCAAGGTGCTTATCGATTCCGCTCCTAAAGACCTGCTGCCCGATTGGATGCGCTTCATGAAGGGCGTCGTGGATAGCGCCGACCTCCCACTTAACATCTCACGCGAATCCATGCAGGACAGCGCTCTGATCCGCAAACTCGGCAGCGTTATCAGCAAACGCGTCATCCGCATGCTCGAAAAAGAAGCCGATGCCGACCCCGAAAAATACCGCGCTTTCTATCGAAAATTTGACCGGTTTTTCAAGGAGGGCGTCGCCACAGACTATGCTAACCGTGAGTCCCTCGCCAAACTCCTACGCTTTGAGTCATCACTCACCGAATCGGGCAACGTCTGCGGGTTCGCTGACTATCTCGGCCGCATCAAGGACGGCCAAGAGTCAATTTACTATCTTGTCGGCCAAAGCCGCGAACAAATCGATCACAGTCCCTACCTCGAAGCATTCAAGGCGCGCAGCCTCGAAGTGATCTATTTCACCGACGCCATCGATGAATACGTCGTGGATTCTCTCGGCTCCTTCGACGGCAAGAAACTCGTTTCCGTCCGTCACGGCGGAGTGGAGTTAGATGAACAGTCTGCTGGCGGCGATTCTCTCACCCCTGACCAAACCACCGCCCTCTGCGAGTTCCTCAAACAAGAACTCGGCGAGCGCGTGGTGGCTGTCGCCAGCGGCAATCGCCTCGTCGATCACCCGGTGATTGCACTGGTCCCCGCCAACGGCATGAGCCCGCAAATGCGCCAAATGATGAAGGCCATGGACGAAAACTTCAAAGACGAGGTGAAAGTCGAACTCGAGATCAATCCGCGCCACCCGTTGATCCAGAAACTCGCTACCGCCATCGACAACAACCCACAACTCGCCAGCCTCGTTGCTTGCCAGTTGCTCGATAACGCTCTGATCGCCGCTGGCCTGCTAGAAGACGCCCGCGATACCGTTACCCGCATGAACACGCTCATGGAAAAAGCCTTGGCTTAATCTGCTCGCGTGACGGGAATTCAAGTCACCAATCACCTGTTTGATTGACATCGCCATCAAACAGGTGTTCACTTGAACCCGTGAAACGACTCGAGTCTATCGAACTTTTCTCAGGCGCTGGCGGCTTGGCCCTTGGCCTGCATGCCGCAGGTTTCCATCATCGCGCACTTTACGAATGGAATGCCAGCGCCGTTGAAACCTTGCTCTATAACCAACGCACCGGCCATCCCTCGCTGCTTGAATGCTCCATTTGCCACGCCGATGTCCGGGCAGTGGATTTCACCCGCTTTCTCGGGATCGATTTAGTGGCTGGCGGGCCACCTTGCCAGCCATTCTCCATGGGTGGCAAGGCGGCTGGGATGAATGACGCACGTGATATGTTCCCTCAGGCAATCCGGGCCGTGGCTGAGGCCCAGCCACGCGCCTTCATTTTTGAAAATGTACGAGGCCTGCTTCGACCCGCATTCTCAAATTATGTCGAATTCATCCGTCTCCAAATGGAATTCCCTGATTTTCCTATTTCAGAGAATGTAAGCTGGGATCAAAACTTGACTCGTTTGCAGCGACATAAAGAACGTCTTGGCAAGGCTAAGGTCGGCTTGAGATATCGGGTCCATGTCCATCAAGCAAATGCCGCAGATTACGGAGTCCCTCAGCAAAGGCATCGCGTGTTCTTCGTCGGATTTCGCGCAGATCTTTCTACCGAGTGGTCGTTTCCACCCCCCACACATGCCAACCTCAATTCGCTCACCAAAGCCGGTTCTCGAATTGGCTCAGGCGGTCAAAATCTCTGCCCCAACTTGCCACCATGGGTGACTCTCCGACATGCGTTACTCGACCTGCCGTGCCCCACTTCTCAAGCGGCCAAAAATTGGAAAAATCATGTTTTTCAACCAGGAGCTAAAACTTACCCCGGCCATACCGGCAGCACCCTGGATCGTCCCGCCAAGGCACTCAAAGCCGGCGCGCATGGCGTTCCTGGCGGGGAAAATATGATCCTCTATCCTGATGGATCAGTGCGCTATATGTCAGTCAGGGAAAGTGCGCGAATTCAGACTTTTCCTAACGATTATGTCTTCCTTGGCAGTTGGTCTGAGGCGATGCGCCAACTCGGAAATGCCGTCCCTGTGCAACTCGCCACAATTGTAGGTCGTTCTGTTGCCAAAGCTCTAATGGGACAAGCATCGTGAACTGTGGTGATCTTTTTCGAGATTAGCGGTGCCAGACACGGATCGGTTTGACGTCTTCGACTTCCTCTTCAACAATACCACCAACTCGTTTGCCAGTTGCTCAATAACGTCCTGATCGCCGCCGCCCAAGCCGCTTGAACACATCACCGTCATGAATTACCCGCGTTTGCTCATTATCGCCGCCCTCGCCATGCTCGTCACCGCTGGTTGTAAAAGATCCAGCCCCGACGTCGCCCAAAAAATTGCTGAGCTAGAGAGTCAAAACCAAGCGGCGCTCGAACGCCAGCAGGAGCTCGAGCGCCAACTCGCCGAGCAACAACTCACCGCCGAACGCGATGCCATTGAACGCGAGCGCCTTCAAATCGAGGAGGACCGCCGGGATCTAGAACAAGACCAAAGCGCAGCGGCCACCGCCAAACAGGCCGCGCTAGCCGCGCGCGAAGCATCGCTCACACGGCGCGAGGGCAACCTCGAAGGTCTCGAAAACTCGGTTGAGAAAAAACAACGTGACCTAGACCAGCGCGACAACCAGGTGAGCGGACGCGAACTTGAACTCGCCGGCCGGGAACCTCTGCCCATGGCCGAACCCACCCAAGCCACCCCGGTGGGCGACTACGGGATGTTCTACGATTCGCTCGCCGCCTACGGCTCGTGGTTTCAATCACCCGACTACGGATACGTCTGGCAGCCCGCTGTGGTGAGCACCACCGGCTGGCGCCCGTACTGCGATGGCCGGTGGGTTTGCTCCAACAACGGTTGGACATGGCTCTCCGACGAGCCATTCGGCTGGGCCTGCTACCATTACGGCCGCTGGGCACAACTGCACGGCCGCGGGTGGGTCTGGGTGCCAGGCGATCAATGGGCACCGGCCTGGGTTTGTTGGCGGGAAAACGATAGCCATATCGGCTGGGCTCCGTTGCCGCCCGAAACCCTCGCTTGGCGCGATTGCCACTGGGATCACACCGTCGAAACCCGCTTTGGCATCAGCCCCAGCTGGTTCAACTTTGTCGCGGTGAATCACTTTTCGAGCCCCATTCGCAGACATTGTCTGCCACTCAGGGAAAATGCCGACCGCCATCACAGGACGAGCAACATCACCAACCTCACCCGCCACTCG
>JBDLWH010000134.1:0-9603 GCA_039804325.1 Verrucomicrobiota bacterium | reverse complement strand
AGAGAACCACTGATGAACGCTGATGCACGCGGATAGTCGTGAAACAACCCCGGTGCCTGTATGCCTCAGGGTGAGCGATACGATTGAACCCATTCTCTGAACATCCGCGTTTATCCGCGTTCATCCGTGGTTCCTCCATCATTTGTCTGTCACTCTGTCGATGCATCGGAAGGTAGGGGTTGGCGGAGTCGTGTGAGCGCTTCGTGCGGGACGTGGAGGAGGTGTCCGCTGAGGCCAGTGGATGGCAACGGCCGATCACGGTGGGTGCGGGTGAGGTGGTGATCCGCGAGTTTTTGATCCCAAAAATCGGCAAGCAACGCAAGTGGAAGCAGCCGGTTTCCTGGGTGATGCGCAATCTACCAGGGATAGATCATCACCAGCAGACATTTCAACTCGGATGGAACCGAAAAGTCGCAGAACGCCGGCCTGAGGTGGCCAAGCTGGTCAAGGCGCTTGGCGGATTGAAGTGAGATGGCAGAGCCCCGCATGCTTGCCTACTCACGGGCACTTTCAACGCCCACCTAACAAGCGATATTCTCGTGCCCCTCGCCAGTCTCATGGTTCCGCTGGAGCGCGCCCGAACAAATGGTGCGCAAGGGCGGCAGGATCTAACGGCTTAACAACTGGGTTCCACGAGAGTTCGAGCACTTGGAAGCGCCCGCCGAGGGCGGCGGGGTGAGTGAGGGTTTGGAACGGGCGCACAAATGACGCCTGCGCCTTGCCTTCCTGTTCTAGCAGCCATGGGCGGGCCGTGGCCGTCAACCAACTGCCTTGATTGACAAAGCGTGTCGGGTGGCCGCCAAGCGATTTGGCCGCTTCAGCCACGGCAGTAAAATCCACGTGGGCGGTGATGTCGGTTTGCCCGGGGTTATCTAATGGATCATCGCCTGCCCGGTGGTGAGCAAACGTGCGCAGTGTCCCTTGGGTGCGCTGCGCGTGATAGTAATCGGGTCGGGCAAACCCGTAATCGATCCAGATCATCAGCGCGTGATGCAGGCCGCAGACGAGTGGGGCTAGCAGCGTGGGATAACAGGTACGCACTTCGGTGAGGTAACCGTTAGGAAAATCCTCGCCCAAGCGAGCGAGGGCGGCGCGCAGCTGCGGGTCGTGGATTTCAGCGGATTGCCACCCCAACGAGCCGCCCGGAGCAAGGGCGACCCGGCGCTCTAACCATTGATCGCCCCTTCGCTCGACAAGGTGGAAGGGCAGCGCATCGAGCCACTCGTTGCCAAAGGCGATGCCCGGCAGCGGGTCGGCGGCGAGCAACTGAGGATCGTCGATCAAGCGCACGCGTTCGTGGAACTGACCGAGCGTCTGGCGTTGCGCCGCCTGCAGCACGGGTTGGGGCTCGGGAATCACATATTCCAGCGCCTCGAATGCCTGCCTATCGAGCGTCACGAGCGTGGCAAGCACATCGGCCGCGAGCTGGCCATCGTGAGCGCCGCATTCGATGATGCGCCAGCGTGACGGGCAGCCAGATTCGTGCCACTCGCGGAGAAACCGCCGTGCGAGCAATTCGCCGAAGAGAGGCCCGACGCTCACGCTGGTAAAAAAGTCGCCTTGGCGGCCGATTTGGCGGGTTCCCCGGGCATAGTATCCGAGGCCGGGTTCGTAGAGGGCGGCGGTCATGAAGTCCGCGAAAGCCATCGAGCCGTCACGGGTGAGGCGCTCGCACAAAAGGTCATGCAACGAAGAGGTTGCGGGAAGCGGTCCGATCAGGTAGTCGTGAAGGCGCTTTGCGGCCTGCGAGGGCGGCGAGAGGTGAGTATCAGGCATGGCAATCAAGGCGACAACAAACCCTAGCAAGACCCGCAAAGTGCGTTTTCACAAGCGTAAAGGCGTTTGGGGGGCACTTCTGGTGCTGCTGATACTGGGGTTGGCGATGGCCGGCGCAGGCTATCAATATGCGCAAAACTACACGCAGAAATACCGCCTACGAGCGGCGACCTATGATTTGGAGCGCATCAACGAGTTGGAAATCCCAAGCCTCATCGTGGACCGCAATGGCAAAGAAATTGGCCGCTTCTTCGTCCAAAACCGCAGCCTGATTTCCATCGACAAGGTGCCAAAGTCCTTCATCGACACGCTCAGGGCCGGCGAGGACCAACGATTTGAATCCCACCAAGGCGTCGATTTTATCGGCGTCATCCGCGCCATCTATCTCAACTGGAAAGCCGGCGGCGTCACTCAAGGAGCCAGCACCATCACCCAACAATTAGCCCGAAATGCCTACGACCTGAATGGGGAGCGCAAAAAATTTGGGGAGACCGACAAGCAGCGCAAGTTGGTGGAGATGTTTTTGGCGTGGCGCATCGAGGAGCGATACTCGAAGCACGAGATTCTCGAATTTTACCTAAATCGGATTTACTTTGGCAGTGGTTACTACGGGATACGCTCGGCGGCGCTCGGGTATTTTGGCAAAGAGCCGATGGATCTGAGCGTGCTCGAATGCGCGGCCATCGTGGGCAGCATCAAGAACCCCACGAACCTCTCACCACTGAACAATCCCGAGGCTAACCGCCGGTCGCGCAACTTGGTGCTCAGCCGCATGGCCGATCTCGGGGTGCTCACACGCAAGGAGGCCAAGCGATTGGCCAACGCTGCGCTTGTCCTCAACCCCAAGCCCCTACGCCGCGGCACGACGCATCTTTACGAGCGCATCGCCGATGCCGTGGGACTGGCCCTTGGCGATGACGCCCTGGCATCCGGCGGGTTTACGGTACACACCACCATCCTCGCCGAGGCTCAAGAGGCCGCCGAAAAATCGTTACTTGCTAGTCTCTCGCAGGCAGAGGCCCGCCCCGGTTACCGCCGCCAAAAGCACGAGGACTATCGGAAAACCAGTGCGAAGCCAGCAGACTATCTGCAAGGGGCGGTGCTCATGGTTGACCATGACACGGGCGAAGTCCTTGCCCACGTGGGCGGTCGCGATTACGCACAAGTCCCTTATGATTTTGTCGAACTTGGTAAACGCCCGTTAGGCACCGCGTTTTTCCCGTTTATTTATGCCTCAGGCTTGAGCCACGGATTCACGCCCGCGACCCAAGTCGAGGACGAGCCGATGGACAACCGCTCGGTGATGGTGGGTGGGCGCGAGGGGATTCTCGGCGAGTGGGGGATGGAAGTGGCGGCTCCGGTCTATGAGGGGAAAATCTCGGTGCGGCAGGCATTGGAGAACTCGAAAATTGGGGCCACCGTGAGATTTGCCGATTTGGTCGGATTGCCGCGCGTGATCGATGACGCCTGTGCCTTAGGGTTACCACTGCGCAAAGCGGAATTGTTACGGCGTCTGGCCGTCGGGTTTGAAGAAGTTTCTTTGAAGCAAATTGTCCGGGCGATGAGCGTGTTTCCCTCAGGCGGACGGTTAGGATCGGATCAACTTTACTACGTGGACCGCGTCGAAAACCCGTCGGGCCGCAGTATCTATCGGCGCAAGCGACAACCGATGTCGCACTCCACCGTCATCGATGAGGCGACGGCCTGGCAAATCCACAGCATGATGGCCGGCTCGCTTTACCGCGGGTCCTCGAAGGGCGCGCTCGACGGATTGCTAGAGAAACCGTTCAACGGCGCGGGCAAAGGTGGAGCCACCGCCGACTTCGGAGATTGCTGGTTTATCGGGTATAACAAACGGATAACCTGTGGGGTGTGGACAGGATTTCTCTCAGGAAATGGAGAACCCATCTATCAGGGAGCCTTTAGCCGTGATCTGGCGATGCCGGTTTGGCGAGCGACGATGAACGCTGCGGCACCCTCGTTCGGGGGGGGGGCGCACACGCCGCCGCCCAGCGTCGAGGAGGTCCCGGTGTGCTGCGTTTCCGGCCAACGGGCGACCCAATTCTGTCAGGAGTATGCCGAAGCCCCTGGCTCAGGAGTCGTTCGATCGCGCTCGACGGTTGTGACGGAGTATTTTCGGAAAGGCACGGCGACATTGCCGTTTTGTGCGGTGCATTCCGGGGCGCTTGGCGAGGGAGCCACAGCGGATAGCGCGATGCTCAGCACGCTGGCGTTAGAGGTAGTGCCGGTGCGGCCTAACGCCCCGGCATTGTTAGGAGACGACCCCTATCACGTTGACGTCCCAAGTTTCGCGGCCACCACGGAGCAACCCGGGCTGGTGCGTCGCCAGACCAACGTGCTCGACAGCCTAGATTTGGGAGATATTGAGGAAGCCATCCCACTCAAGCGTCCGCGACGATTAGAAATTGAGGATGACTGAGGGCATGGTGGGATTGCCGGAGAGCCCCCCCACCCTGCTGCGCATCAGATCATGACCCATGCCCCATGACCCACGGCGAGCAACGCGACGCTCACTTCCGCTTGCGGATAGATTTTTTCTAACACGCGACGATAGGCGTTCATTTGCCCGGCATAACGCGCGCGCAACTCTGCTGGGTCTGAGAGCTCGTCGGTTTTAAAATCGATGATTTCGACGCGGGTGACGGTGCCGGCGGGGTCGCGGTGGAGGTGGAGGCGATCGATCACACCGGCGAAGCATTGGCCGTCAAGCAGGGCGTTTGCCGGTTGTTCGCGAAAAAGTTCGATAGGGCGCCCCCCACGGAAAAAGACGTTGTGCAAGGCGGGGTTATCGAGCAGGCGCGCCACGATGGTTCCGGCCTCGCTCGCTGGCAACACCGGCGGCGCGTCATCCACCCAAGCGATTTGTTCAAGCAGCGCATGAATCTCCGTGCCCCATTGCCTGGCACCGGCGCGTGGCGCGTGCGCGCTGCGCTCGGTCACAGCGCTAGGAGTGGCCGCCTGCACGCGCCGTGGGACGGCTGCGCCTAGGGCGCGTGGTGCTTCTGGCAGACCCTCAGGTTCTAACATTGGCGCTTGGTTCACCCAATCCGAAACTCCTGCTTGATAGATAACACCCGTTAGACCCGCTCCACCTAACGAGCGCAACATCCAATTGGCCAGCGATGGTTTGTCAGCGTCAGAAGAAGCGCCGGGCGGCTGGAGGAGGACAACCAAGGCGCGTTTGGCGCGGGTGAGTGCCACATAGAGCATGCAGAACGCCTCGTATTGTTGACGCGCTGCCCAGCGTGTTTCGGCATCGCGCAAGTCAGGCACGATGGCGCGCGCCCATTTGGGTGGCGTTTGGGTCAACCATCCTGGTCCCTCCGCCACATCGAAATACTGGGATTGGGGGATTGGAGTATCAGGGATTTCCGGTAGGACGACCACATCGAACCCGAGGCCCTTGGCCTTATGGATGGTCATGACTTGGACGGCTGCCACGCCTGGGTTTTGTGAAATTTCCAAGCGCCCAATCCAATCTGCCGCCTCACGAGGGGACGGCGTGCCTTGAGCGTCGAGGGCGGCAAGCGCGTCCAATATATCGCCGGCGCGGCGGCGGCCGAAGTCCGACCACGTCGGCCAACATCCGTCGATCACCTCACCCATCATGGCCGCGAACCCGACTTTGGCGATGGATTCGGTGAGTTTTTCCCAGATGATGTGCCACGACGAGCCATGCATGGCGTGGAGGACATCGGCCAGGAACGACATTTCCAGCACTTCGCGGGCGAAGAGGTCAGCCGGGTTGGCGAGCCATGCGAGGAGGTTGGCCAGGGTGATGCCCACGGGGTTGTCCTTGGCGGGTTCTCGGCAGCCTTCGGCGATGACATCAAACCCGCGCGCCCGCAGGACGTCGGCAACTTCTTTGACTTTTTCGTTGCCGCGCAACAACACCCCGCAGGTCAATGATCGTTCCCCAACGCCCATCTCCAACAGGATTTCCGCTAGGCGATCCAAGCGCTCATCCCATCCACCGACGACCTCCACGCGCGCCTCACCACGCTTCGATGGATGGGTGAGCGGCTTTGCGGAAAAATGATCCTGCCAGAGCCATGAGTCGGCGGCGGTGGTGCCGAAGAGTTCTCGGAGGGTTGCCCCATCGCCGCAAACCCGGTTGACCAAGGTCAAAACTTCCGGACAGGATCGCCAAGACTCGGTGAGCGGCGCGGTTTCCAGGCCGTGGCCGTATCGAGCCAGCACTTCGTCGAACAACCCGACGTCGCCACCGCGCCAGGCATAGATCGCCTGTTTGCGGTCGCCCACGATGAACATCGAGCCATCGTCGGCACTCGCGGCTTCATCAATGAGGGGCAACAGGCCGCACCAATCGGCGCGACTGGTGTCTTGGAATTCATCTAACAACCAATGATCGATGCGCGCGTCCAAGCGGAAGTCCACGGCTTCGCGGCGCAGCCGGGCGTCTTCGTTGTGGGCCCATTCGCCCATGAGGATTTTCACATCGTCGAAGCCGAGCAGGCCTTTTGAGCGCAGGGGTTTGGCGCAGAGCGTATCGTAGGCCGAGACGAGGTCACGCACGGCCCGGGTGCGTTGTAAGGCAGCGGCGCATTCGCAGTGGGCGGCTAATTCCACGAGGGTGCGCAGGGCGTCGCCGCAGGGGCCGTTGATGGTGAAATCCTTGTAGAATTTCACGATGATAGGCTTGTTAGGGGTTGCGACGGCATCGAAGATGCTGTTGAGCAGGGAGGACGTCGCGGAACCCAAGCTGCCGCCACCGATGACGTGGTTGCTCAATTGGGTAATTGCCTTCTCGAGGCCTTCCCGTTGACCTTTGCGAGTGTAGGTGATGTCGCCGAGGTGGGCTAACACTTGTTTTGCTAGGCCATCCTTTTGTTTCGCCCAGGCATTGAGGTCAACGTTGACCATGGTAGCGGGGCCCCATTGCAAGTCGCGGCCATCGCGCCATCGTCCATGCCAACGTGTGATGAACTCGCGCAGGGCTTTGGCGACGCCCCTATCTTCCCTGCCGATGGTGGCGCGCCGAAATGCATGGAAAAACTCATGACCGCCATCAAGAGCGTCGCTTTCTGCCAAAAGTCCGGCGAGCAAACTCTCGGTGAGAGCCGCCGCGCGCGGGCCTTCCAGCAGGTCAAACGTGCCGCCGGTGAGGCCCATTTCGTATTGGAATCCACGGATCACTTTTGCAAAAAAGCCATCCATGGTTCCTAGGGTGAGGCGTGGGAGCGCCCGAACGACGCGTGCCAAGGCGTCCACGAAATCCGCGTCAGGCAAGGATAGATCGCGGCGCAGATCGGCCGCGGCGGGGGCGTGGCTAGCGGCGTGTGCCAATTTGGTGAGCAGGGCATCGGCGAATTCGCCTGCGGCTTTTCGCGTAAACGTCAGGGCGACGATGCGTTCTGGGTCGGCCCCGCTGGCAACCAGGCCGATGATACGGTTGCCCAATTGGAACGTTTTACCGGAGCCGGCCGATGCCAAGATGAGCAAATTTTTTGCCAGAATATCCATCTGTGGTGGCACCCTGTCAGGAATTTGGGATTTTCGAAACTGGGGAAAATCAGCCCCTGCTTACGGCATGGTGATGGCTCACTGAGCGCATTTGTGTGAGAAGTGAGCGCGGGGTGTCATTTCGGCGAGTCAGCGTTTGGGGATCGTGAGCGTTTGGCCCGCGCGCAGGAACGTTCCCGACATCCCGTTGGCCTTCTGGATGGCCGCCACCGACGATCGATTGCGGCTGGCTATTCCCGACAGATTGTCCCCTTGCTTGACCACATAACGACCGGATTTGCTCTTGGCCTTAGCCACTTGCTTCACTTCTTTGGATTTCCCGCTTTTCCCGCTTTTCGTGCTTGGCTTGCGATCGCTTGCGCGCGGCGATTCATGCGCCGTGGTGCGCGTATCGTCCGACTTGGATTTTCCCGTGCGGCGCGCGACCTCACGTGGCTGCGACGCACTTTTGGCGACGGGCATTTTCTGGGTAGCGGCACTTGAGGCATCCAGAGGGTTGGCATTGGGCGGGGGTTGGTCGTTTTTGGCGATGACGGCCACATCGTCGGTCGATACTGCGGCTTGGCTGCGGGTGCCAGGTTTACGCCATTTCGAGGGATCATTCGCCCATTCCTCACGGTAATTACCCGCGCTATCAAATGGACCGGTGCCTACCGGATCGTTGCCCGACAAACCTCCGTTGTTTGCGCAACCCGTCAAAAATAGAACCACCGCCGCAGAAAATGGGAGCCAAAAAAACTTTTGCATGCGCCGAGCATGAGGCATCCCACGCATTTGGCAAAACTTAGTTAATTGAGGGAAATAATTATTTGGGCGAGTGATCGAGCGAGCGTTGGGCGGCACGAAAAGCGGCGCTTTCCTAACGGGCACGGGTAGGTTATGACGCGGCATGACTCAAGCATCATCCAAGGCGCGATCAGAGACTCGGCTGATTTTGATAGAAGACCACGCCGATTTCCGCGAGTCGGTGTCGCGAGTGCTCGAAGAACGCGGCGGATACCACTGCGTGGGTGGGTTTTCCACCATGGAAGATGCGCTTGAGGCCATGGCCGGCGGGTTGGTGGCGGATCTGGTGCTCTCGGATCTCGGCCTGCCGGGCATGAGCGGCATCGTGGGCATCCGCAAAATTCGCCAAGTATTGCCCGATGCGCGCGTTCTGGTGCTCACGGCATTTACAGACAAGACAAAGGTCTTTGCCGCCTTGGAGGCCGGTGCTCACGGGTATCTGGTCAAAGCCGGCAGCGCCCTACGCCTCATGGAAACCCTCGAAGAAGTGCTCTCCGGCGGAACCCCGCTCGATCCCAAAATCGCTGGCATGATCCTCCAAACGTTCCGCCAACTCAGCCCAATCCCCGAGGCCGAATCACTTTCAGGCAGAGAGTGCGAGGTGCTTCAACTCTCGGCAAAAGGCCTCACCCGCCAAGAAATCGCCGACGCGTTGAAGCTCAGCCCGTATTCGGTCACCGAATACATCAAACGCAGCTTCGACAAACTCCATGTGCGAAACCTGCCCGCCGCCGTCAGCGAGGCAATCCGACGCGGATTTCTGGATTTGTCCTGAGGGTCCGCAAATTTTTCATGGCGGTCGTGTCCCAAATTATAGGGACATGACAGCGTTCCGATTTTACGTCATGTTTTCTCCGTCGAGGGGAGGGATCCCCCGGTTTCATTTCAGGTTAATGACAAACATCAGGGGTCTCGCATGTGCGTGGCCCCTTTTGTTTGGCGGGTGAAATCGTCACCGCGAATCCCTCATGCATGACCTGCATGCCTACGTGATGGCCAACGTGAGCGGCACGCCATGCGCAAAAAAAATCATGGCCGAGCGAGAAAGATTCCCGGTCGGCCATGAAAGTTGAATGTGACGGCACTCAGGCAAGCGCTACGAGCTTCGCCTTAATCTGGTCCTTGGTGGCGCTGGCACCCACAAGCTGGTCCTTGACCTCGCCATTCTTGAAAAACAAAAGCAACGGGATGGAACGGACTTGGTATTTGAGGGCGAGTGCTTGGGCATCGTCCACGTTGACCTTGCCGACCTTGGCCTGGCCATCAAGTTCGGTGGCGACTTGGTCGAGGATGGGGCCTATCATTTTGCACGGTCCACACCATTCGGCCCAGAAGTCCACGAGGACGGGCACAGTGGAGTCGATCACTTCAGATTGGAAATTAGCGTCGGTAAGGGTCAAAGACATGCGGTGAGCATGTAACGAGATGGGCAAAACGTCAAGAGCCGCCCTGCGCTGATTGCAAGGCGGCTCAAGATAAAAGAACCACTGACAGGTGAGTCATCGGATGGAGCAATGTGCCCCCCGCTGACCACGC
>JBDLWH010000133.1:0-12560 GCA_039804325.1 Verrucomicrobiota bacterium | reverse complement strand
GGCGGGCCACTTGCGCGTCGAGGGGTTTTTGAGCGCCGCGCCGGTCGTCCTCATGGCGCGCTGAGCGGCTTGCGGAAGCGCAACCGCCCCATCGATTTCCCTTCGCTCTCCCATAATTGCTGGAAATCCGTCTTAGGATAGAAAAACGCCTCCTCGTCCCACGCCATGCGCTCAAATCTCCCAAAATCTGCCACCTTCGCCGCAACCCACTCGAAAAACTCTTGGTGATCGGTCAAAAATAGAAACTCGCCGCCCGGCACCAGCACGCGCTCCACCGCCGTGAGAAAATCGGATTGAACGAGGCGCCGTCGGTGGTGGCGCAGCTTCGGCCACGGGTCGGGGCACAACAAGTGCAACCGCGAAACCCCCGCATCCGGCAACAACCACTCGGTCACATACCGACTCTCAAGCCTCAAAACCCGCACGTTTTCAAGCTGCTGACGCGTGGCTTTGCGGCACACTTTGCGGACGCGGCCTAACAACCGCTCCACCCCTAAGAAATCCCTCTCGGGATAATGGCGCGCCATTTCCATGAGAAACGAGCCGTCCCCGCACCCGAGGTCCACCTCCAGCGGCCTGCCATCACGGCTCAGCTCCGCACTCTCGAGGCGGCGAAAATAATGCGTGGGCACGAATTCCCCGGTCATCGCCGGGCGTGGCAGTGTGTGGAGTGGTTGTGGCGTCATGTCCGCAGTGTTTGTAAGCACCCATCCCCAATGCGCAATCACAGGTTTTTGTCAAACGATGGCCCTCCTGTCCGGAGCTCGTTGTTCCTCTAACCCACGGTTGTTGCGCGCGATGCTCGCCCTATGGTTCTGGGCCATCCGCCAGCAGCCATTTTGCGGGCTTTGGGTGAATCGTGGCGGGCGATGTTTTCGGATTGCCACGCGGGGCGATCCAGCGAGCATGACGGCGCATGGCGTATTTGGCAGATCGGGCATTCGAGTTGATTTCTTCCGCGCGCGGGCGAAACCGCTTGGCGCACGCGTTTCTCATCAGCGGTGCCCACGGGGCAGGCAAGGAAAACCTTGCCGCCCGCATCATCCAACTCGTCAACGGGGGCCCACCTGCCAGCGGCATGGATTTGTTCGGGGAATCAGTCGCGATCGCCACTCCATCGTTAGATGATCTCGAAAGCGGCTGGGTGCGCATTGTGAGACCACGCATGAAATCGCGGCGCATCGGGGTGGAAGAAATCCGAGATCTCGAACACACGCTCCATCTTGCCGCACCCGGCGGGGCGTGCAAGGTCGGCGTCATCATCGACGCGGACCGCATGAATGATCAGTCGTCCAACGCGTTTCTCAAAACTTTGGAAGAGCCGCCGAACCACACGCTTTTACTGCTTTTGACGGCCAATCCCCAGCGGTTGCTGCCGACGATTTTGTCGCGTTGCGTGCGGATTCCGTTGTTAGGTGGGTTACCGTTACTCGCCGATGGAGGTGGTGAGTTAGTGAGCGCGCTCAACCGTACGGCGACCCGTGGGTTTGGCACGCCGGTGGCGGCATTGCAATTGAAGACGACTTTTTCCATGTTTTTGGCGCGTTGCCGAGACGCTGCGGAATCGGCAGCCAAGGCCGCCGAGAAGGAGGAGGCGGCGGCGTATCGTGATGCGACGGACGGGACGTGGTTAAAAGGCCGTGAGGAATTCCACAAGGCGGCAGCCGCCGCCGAATACTTGGATGGTCGTAACCGATTGTTTGATGTGCTGATGGCCTGGATGGCCGATTTGCTTCGTTTGAAAGTGCAATCCGGCGGCTTAGATTTTCCGGCGTCCGCGCCAACTCTGCAAGCCATCGTCGAGGGCGAATCAGAAACCCGGCTGCTCAAGCGCATGGAGGCGCTTGAATCGCTACGTCGCACGCTCGAAACCAACGCCTTTGAGCCCTTGGCCATTGAGGTAGGTTTCCTCAAGGCATTCGGTTAGGGCGTCAGAGCCAGCGGCGAAACATCGCCCTGAAGACGAGCACGCCAGCCGCCGCGCCAAGGACGTCGGCGAGCCAGTCCCATGGATCGGCACCGCTGCGGCCCGGGGTGAAGCACTGGTGGTATTCGTCGAGCACGCCGATGAGGGCGAGGGCGATGAGTGCGGTGCCAAAGATGCGTGGCCACGCCGGTGGGCCAGGCGTCAAGCTCAAGAGGCAACCCGCGAAGAGCACGCCGCCACCCAAGAAAAACCCAAAGTGTTCGACTTTATCGAAATGAGGGATGGGTGAGGGTGGGATGATTTCGGGCAATCCTGAGAGCGAGGAGAGAATCCACAACAATGAGAACCAGCTTAACAACGCGGAGAACCAAATGGCCGGATGGCGAAGCAAAGGTAACATGGTCAGAGTTTGCGCATTTCCTCTTCGAGGCGTTCCGCGAGCCACTGTTTCATCATCGATTGATAGTTGAGGAAACGGGATCGGGCGATGCGTTTGATGCGTGAGAGCATACGTGGATCGAAGCGCAAGGTGATGGTGGTGGATTCCCGGGAGTCCGCGAGATGCACGGACGCCACCATGAGCCGTCCGTCGAGTTCGTGGTTATCCCAGAATCGGGCTTCGGCGGTTTCATCGGCGAATTCGGGGATGTCCGACCAGCGGGTGATGATTTCCATGGGGTGTGAGCGGTGAGAGTGGGGCGCGAATCAGCGAACTTCGGCATACTTGCGGTCGTAGAACTTGCGTTCGGACTCGGCCATTTCGCGAGCGGCGACGACGCGGGTGGTTTTGCCGTCGGTCCAGAAGGCGAGGAACAAATAGCGATTGGCCACGGTTCGGCCGAGTGCGTAGTAACGAGAAGCCCCATCGGAGCGGTCGTTGTCGGGCAGGAAGCGCACGGCAAACGGGTCTTCAAATGCTTCTTCCAGTTCGCGTGGCTTAAGGCATTGGAGGTCGAACTGAACGTCGATAATGTCGAGTTCCATGAGGGCGGGTAGGGGATCTAGCGGGTGAGAGCCGCAATGAGCAAAGGCATCACAGGGTGTGGCCCATGCGGATACGCTTGGTTTCGAGGTACTTCTCGTTGTGCGGGTTGGGGGGCAGTGAGAGTGGAATTTGCGCAACAATTTCCAACCCGTAGCCTTCGAGCCCGATGACTTTTTTCGGGTTGTTGGTGAGCAGGCGGATGCGGCGCACGCCGAGGTCGGCGAGGATTTGGGCTCCCATGCCGTAGTCGCGCAAGTCTGAGGCGAAACCGAGTTTTTCGTTAGCTTCGATGGTATCGAGCCCTTGTTCTTGGAGTTTGTAGGCGTGAATTTTGGCGGGCAGGCCGATGCCGCGGCCTTCTTGGCGGAGGTAGAGGAGGATGCCGCCTTCGATGGACAAGAGTTCGAGGGCCGCAGCGAGTTGGCCGCCGCAATCGCACCGTTGCGAGTGAAAAACGTCACCGGTGAGGCATTCGGAATGCACTCGCACCAGAGTGGGTTTTTCTGGATCGATTATCCCGCAGCTCAGGGCGAGGTGGTGGCTCGCGTCGGTGATGATTCGGTAGAGGTGGCAGTCGAATTCACCGAAATCGGTGGGCATTTTGACGGATTCCTCGCGCACGACGAGTTTTTCTGAGCGTCGGCGGTATTCGATGAGTTGGCTGATGGTGCAGGCCTTGAGTGAGTGGATTTGTTGATAGTGGCCGAGGTCGCCGACGCGCGCCATGGTGCCATCATCGTTGATGATTTCACAGATCACGGCCGCTTCGGGCAAGCCGGCGAGGCGGGTGAGGTCGATGGCGGCTTCGGTGTGGCCGGCGCGGCGCAGGACGCCGTCGGGGACGGCGCGCAGGGGGAAGACATGGCCGGGGCGCACGAAGGCATTGGCATGGGCACCGGGGTCGGCGAGCAGGTGGATGGTGCGCGAGCGATCAGCGGCGGAAATGCCAGTGGTGATGCCGTGGGCGGCATCCACGCTCACGGTGAAGGCGGTTTTGTGGCCTTCGTGGTTGCGGCGCATCATTTGGGGGAGGTCGAGTTCCTCGGTGCGGCCAGCGGCGATGGGGGCGCAAATGAGTCCGCGGCCATGGAGGGCCATAAAATTGACCATTTTGGGGGTGCAGAGGGATGCGGCGCCGATGAGATCGGCTTCATTTTCGCGTGAGGGATCGTCGGCACAGATGACCAATCTGCCTGCGGCGATTTCCGCGATAATTTCATCGATGGGGCTGAAGAGGATGGCGGGAGCAGGCATAGGTGGGAGAATGGCGGAAAAGAGGGCGATGGGGAGAGGCGCTCAATTCAAAAAGGGATCATGAGGGGCTTCGGCGAGGATGCGGTGGAGTGGGGATAGGCGGCGGAGCAGAGCCGTCCAAAGGCTGTTGTCGTGATCATGGCCAAGGAGGTCGGGTTGTGGGCCGACGGGGATCCATGAGTGATGGAGAAGTTCATTTTCAAGTTGCCCACTCGTCCACCCTGAATAACCAAGGAAGGCGCGCACGATGCGCCCAGGGCGGCGAGTCTGCTCAAGCGCTTGCTCGGCGGAGATGCGCAATGCCCAGCGCAAACCGAGTTTCTTGCTCCACCAGAACGAGGAAAACGTGAGTTGATCGTGGGCGACGGGGCCGCCTTCATAGACGGCAAGTTGGCGCAATGGGATGAATTGCTCGTCTTTCAAGTAGTCGCCGACGACTTTGCCGGTGGGTTGGTTGAGGATCCACCCGAAGGCACCCTGTTGGGCGGTGTGGTCGGTGAGCAGGATGACGGAGCGTTTGAAAGTGCCCTCGCGTAACGACGGGTCGGCAATCAAGAGCTTTCCACGAAGCTCGATAGGCTGGTCGGACTTGGATGGATCGGCGGCCACGGCAAAACTATACCTCGTCTCGTGACATCCGCCAACCGTGGAATGCGCCAGTGCGAGGGGAATTTTTCAAGGAAGCAAGGGCAGGTAAGCGGCGAAATCTTTGTGGGTCATCATCAGTCGGGTCGGGCGATGATTACGATTCGCGACCGCAGCATTGTTTGAATTTTTTGCCTGAGCCGCATGGGCATGAGACATTGCGCCCGGTGGTTTCGATAGAGAAGCTGGGTTTGCGTTTGGGCAAATTGAGTTTGAGCTGGGTGCCCTCGGGCGACGGGGCAGAGGAGGGGTCGAAATGGCTAGAGCTGCCAGCCACGCTGATATTGTCCTGGGTGAGAGCGGCCTCGCCGCCTTGGAGTTGTTGAGGTTGGCTGTGGAGTTGTTTGAGGAAGGCCTCGAGGTTGGATGCGGAGCGGAAGAGGTTTTGGAGAGCCTCCTGTTTGATGGCATCCATCAAGGTGACAAACAGGTTATAGGCTTCGTTTTTGTATTCGACGAGGGGATCCTTTTGGCCTTGGGCGCGCAAGCCGACGCCTTCGCGCAGGGCGTCCATGTTATAGAGATGTTCCTGCCATTGTTTATCGATGGCCACGAGGACCATGCGGCGTTCTTCTTGGTCGAGGACTTCCATGGGCAAGGAGCCCGTGCGAATTTCGTAGGCATCCTTGACTCGGCCAACGAGCAGCGCGGCGATGGCGTCTTCATTGGGGCTACCGGTGAAATCCTCGGCTGTGACCCGCACGGGTAGCGTGGCATTCACCCAGTGGAGCAGGTCGTTGTAATAGGGCTTCTTGTCATCTTGGTCGCTCACAAACTGGCGCACTTTGGCCGGAATGGTTTCCTCAATGATCTCGGTGACCAGATTGCGCGGAACTTCTGTGGTGAGCACTTCGTTGCGGTAGCCATAAACCACCTCGCGCTGCATGTTCATCACGTCGTCGAAATCCAACACGCGCTTGCGCCATGTGTAGTTGCGTTGTTCGACGCGTTTTTGGGCGGTTTCGACGGATTTGTTAAGCCACGAATGTTCGAGGGCCTCGCCTTCCTTCATACCGAAGCGCTCCATCATCGAGGTCATCCGGTCGGCAGCGGCAAAGTTGCGCATCAAGTCGTCCTCGAACGAAATGAAAAATTGTGATCGGCCAGGGTCGCCTTGGCGTGCGCAGCGGCCGCGGAGTTGGCGGTCGGTGCGGCGTGATTCATGGCGTTCGGTGCCGATGACAAACAATCCGCCGAGTTCGGGTACGCCACGGGAGAGTTTGATATCGGTTCCGCGACCGGCCATGTTGGTGGAGACGGTGACCGAGCCTAACTGGCCGGCCTGCGAGACGATTTCGGCTTCCTGTTCGTGGAATTTTGCATTGAGCACCGAGTGAGGGATTTTGGCGCGTTTGAGCATGCGCGAGAGCGTCTCGGATGATTCGACGGAGGCGGTGCCCACTAAGCATGGTTGGCCTTTCGTGTGGGCTTCCTCGATTTTGTTTACCACGGCGTTGAACTTTTCGCGCCGGGTCTTGAAGACTTGGTCGTTTTCGTCCACCCGGCAGTTCGGCTGGTTGGTGGGGATGGGGAGCACGTCAAGCCGATAGATATCATGGAACTCGGCGGCTTCGGTTTCGGCGGTGCCCGTCATGCCGGCAAGTTTGTGATAGAGGCGGAAGTAATTTTGGATGGTGATGGTGGCAAACGTCTGGGTTTCCTTTTCGATGGCGACGCATTCCTTGGCTTCGACGGCTTGATGGAGGCCGTCAGACCACCGGCGGCCAGGCATTTCGCGGCCGGTATTTTCATCGACGATGATGATTTTATCGTCCTTGACGACATACTGGACGTCTTTTTCGTAAACGCAGTAGGCTTTAAGGAGTTGGGAGATGTTATGGATTTTTTCGGCCTGTGAGTCCATGCGGACCTGGAGCGAGTCCTTGGCGGCGGATTTTTCTTCGGCGTTGAGCGTTGGGTTAGTGTCGATATCGGCGTAGAGGGTTCCGAGATCGGGCAGGGTGAAGGATTCGGGGTCGCCGGGTGAGAGGTATTCGCGGCCCATTTCCATCAGATCCGAGTCGTGGCCTTTTTCATCAATCACAAAATAGAGCTCTTCCTTGAGCTCGAAGAGTTCCTTCTTCTGCGCGTCCTGGTGCATGGCAAGCTCAGCTTTTTCGAGCAGGCGGCGCATTTCGGGCTCCTCCATGAGGCGCATGAGCTGGCGGTTGCGCGGTTGACCGAGCTTGAGCTTGAAGAGCATGCGGCCGGCGCCGTCCTTGTCGCCCGACTCCAACAGCTTTTTGGCATCGGTGGCGATTTCGTTACAGAGGAGGGTCTGGCGTTTGACGAGTTGTTCGACGAGGGGTTTGTATTTATCGAATTGGTGTGACGAGTGGGCGGACGGTCCGGAGATGATGAGTGGAGTGCGGGCCTCGTCGATGAGGATGGAGTCCACTTCGTCGATGATGGCCAGATAGTGGCCGCGTTGAACCTGTTCGTCCTTGGTGGCGGCCATGCCGTTATCGCGCAGGTAGTCGAATCCGAACTCGGCGTTGGTGCCGTAGGTGATGTCGCAGGCGTATTCGGCGCGGCGTTCCCAAGGAGGCATTTGGTTTTGGATGCAGCCCACGGTGAGGCCGAGGAAGCGGTAGAGGGCACCCATCCACTCGGAGTCGCGGCGAGCGAGGTAATCGTTGACCGTGACGATGTGGACCCCTAGGCCGGTGAGGGCGTTGAGGTAAACAGGCAGGGTGGCGACGAGGGTTTTGCCTTCGCCAGTTTGCATTTCCGCGATCATGCCGCGGTGCAGGGCGACGCCACCGATGAGTTGGACATCGAAATGGACCATTTCCCAGAGAATCGGGTGGTCGCTCACCGAAATGGTCGTGCCACAGAGACGCCGAGCGGCATTTTTGACCACTGCATAGGCATCGGGCAGGATTTTCTCGAGGTATTGGGCGCGCAATCTGGGGAATTCCAGTTCGACATCGTGGAAGGCCGCCTTAGCCGTCTCGATGGATTCGGGAGTGGGATCGACGGTGGTGGTGAGCTCTGGGAATTCGTTGCGCAGTGGGGCGAGGCGCATTTCCAAGGCTGCGGCGGTGAGGCGCAGGTCATCCGGGCTCATGCGTTCGATCATGGGCTTGGCCGGAACATCTAGGGCATGGTAGCGGGCCAGATCGAGCTGCCATTGGCGGGTGAGATCAGCGAGTTTTTCGACGGGCTCGAGCTGGAGAGCCGCTTCGATGTGATTGATGCGGGACACCGACGGGCGGATGCGGCGAATTTCGCGTTGGTTTTTGCTGCCAACGATTTTCTGGAGAATCCACTTGATCATGTGAAAGATGGGGTAGGGCGGAGACTCCGCCGGGGCGCAGGCAATACACCGACAACGGGGCGGGTGCAAGCACTAGGGACGACGGCGGGCAAATTGCAGATTTTTGACGGGCATGGGGGCGTGGCGAGCGGGCTGGACGCGCAGTAATGCAGAAAAGGCACGCAGGATTTGAGAATGGATGGCTTGCGGGTTGACCTTGCGTGGGAAGCTCCCTAGCGTCGCGGCTCCCGAAAACATCTTATGAAAGCACCAATTACTGTTTCCGTCACCGGCGCGGCTGGCCAAATCGGCTATGCCCTCCTATTTCGTATCGCGTCTGGCTTTGTCTTTGGCCCCGATCAACCCGTCAATCTGCGTCTCGTTGAAATCGAGCCCGGCATGGCCGCTCTCGAAGGCGTCATGATGGAGCTCGATGACTGCGCGTTTCCGTTACTCCACGATGTGGTGGGCACTTGCGATCTGAACGAAGGATTCAAGGGAACCAACTGGGCGATGCTCGTCGGTTCGGTGCCACGCAAAGCCGGCATGGAACGTGGCGATTTGCTAGGCATTAATGGCAAGATTTTCACAGGTCAAGGCAAGGCGATTGCCCGCAACGCGGCGAGCGACGTGCGCGTTTTGGTGGTTGGCAACCCGTGCAACACCAATGCTCTCATCGCCATGAACAATGCTCAGGGCGTCCCTAGCGACCGATTCTTCGCCATGACGCGCCTCGACGAAAATCGTGCCAAAAGCCAGCTAGCCAAGAAGGCGAGCGTTCACGTGTCGAAGGTCACGAATCTTTGCATTTGGGGCAACCACTCGGCCACCCAGTATCCAGATTTCACCAACGCCAAGATCCAAGGCCGTCCCGTCACCGACGTGATCTCGCACGTCGAATGGCTCAAGGGCGAGTTTATTGCCACGGTCCAACAGCGTGGCGCGGCCATCATCAAGGCCCGCGGGGCATCGTCGGCCGCCTCAGCAGCCAATGCCGCCATGGACACGGTGAGAAGCCTCATCACGCCGACGCCTGCTGGCGATTGGCATTCGGTGGGCGTGTGTTCGGACGGTTCCTACGGCATCGAAAAGGGACTCATGGCCTCCATGCCCATCCGCACGCTTGAAGGGGGCAAATGGGAAGTGGTTCAAGGATTGCCTATCGACGCTTTCAGCCAGTCCAAGATCGACGCCTCCATCACCGAGCTCCAAGAAGAACGCGACGCCGTGAAGGACTTGATCCCAAGTTGATCCGCCTCGCGGATGCTTCATCCCAAAACCATCCTCGCCACCTCTCGTGGCGGGGATTTTTTTTGGCCTCAGTGTTTGAACTCTGCGTGGTCTGGCGGGCAAAAACTAGCGGATTGTGCCACCGTCAATTTCATGCCGGAAATGTCGGTTATATCTCGGAGCACTCCAGCCGCTGCTTTCTCTCCCGCCAGTCGGGCAACACCGCGTCGAGCATGCGGAAGAATGCCGCGCTATGGTTTGGGTGCTTGAGGTGGCAGAGTTCGTGGATGATGACGTATTCGATACAGGGGCCCGGCGTTTTGATGAGTTCCGGGGTGATGAGGATTTCGCCTTTGCCTGTGCAGCTTCCCCAGCGCTTGGGCATCCGCAGGAGTCGAAGCTTTGGTGTCGTCAGGCCATGAAGCCTAAGTCGTTTGAGGGCTTTGGCCATTTCCTGTTTGAACCTCGTTGCAGCACGTTGGCGATACCAGGCTACCAGGAGGGTCTTTACAGCCGTGGCATCTTGACCGGTCGCCCGGTGAACTTCGATGAAACTGCCCTTGATGCAAACTTTTTCAGGGTCTCCGACGATGACCTTGAGGCGGTATTGTTTGCCGAGGTAACGGTGGGTTTCACCCGGACGATACCGCCGTGGCATGGGCTTGGGCATCCATGAGAGAAACTGGCGGCGCTGGCGGAGGATCCAGCGGGCGCGGGCCTGGACTCGTGTTATGATAGCGGACTCTCCGGCATCCAGTGGCGCGATGACTTCAACGCGCAGGTCGGGATGCACGGTGATCGCCAGCGTCTTCCTAGGTCGGCGGCTAAGCAGGAAGTCGATCCGTTCGCTGCCGTAAGTCACCTGCCGGAGTTCGGTCGGGGCTTCGATGGCGGCTTTCATTTGGGATAGTGATGGCGGGCGGCTTGCAGCACCTTATCTAAAATGAAGTCGATGGTCTCAAAAGGCACCGGACGATTGGCGTTCTCGAAGTGGGAAATAATCCGATCTTCCAGGGCGTTCTTGATTCCATTCTGCACGTCGGCCTTGTTCCGCCAATCGACGATGACCATTTCACGGATCACCTCGTCGATCTCAAGAGCCAGCGAGCTGAGTTGGGAAACATCCTCGGAACCGGGTTCTTCATCACCGAGGATGGCTTTCTGGAGGGTATTGTAAAAAGCGAGGGCTGGCACATGGTCGCGCAGCACCGGCGGCACTTTGCTCATGCCGTGGGTGCGCGCTTCCTCGGCGACCTGCTTGGCGCGCTTGAGGTATTCGGCCGCGGCGATCCGCTGGGCCTGGTAGTCATCGATCATCCGGCGGAGAATGGCGGAGAGGCGCTGGTAGAAAACCGGGTCTTCGTCCATTCGCTCGGTGATGGTCCTGGCGGTGCGGTGCGCAATGGTGTCCGCCCGGGCTGCGGGTGTGGCGAGCTTCTCGACCTCCGCCTCGAACTGTTCCTTGTCGAAGATGTCCACCAGCGGGGTGATCTGCCTGACTTCGTTGGAGCCGACGTGCCGGTCGATGAGTTTCTGCATCTGGACCGCATATTCCTTGTAATCGAGATCCTCGGCAAATAACTGCCGAAGGTAGCGTCTGAGATCCTCAAAGAATTTCAGGTCGCAGCGATACATCTTCACGATCTGCGCCGGGGCCTTTTCTGTCCAATCCATGCTGGAAAGGGCGATTTCCAGTGTGCGGCCAAACGCCCGGAGCCGTTCGACAAAATCATCCCTCACGGCCTCGTCACGAAGGATCTCGACGTATTCCTCGTAGGCGTGCGGGTTCTTCACCTTCTGGAAGAGGTTCTTTAAAGCGGCGTGGTGATCGGCCAGCTTGGTGATCTCCGTGTTGATGTCGAAAATGGCGGTTTCCAGATCTTCGGCCTCGAAATCCCCGAGGCCCCCATAGGTTTCGAGCGCCTTGTCCAGATCCCCGAGGATGCCGCGGTAGTCGATGATATAGCCGAAGTCTTTGCCAGAAAACTTGCGGTTCACGCGGGCGATGGCTTGCAGCAGGGTGTGCTCCCTCAGCGCCCGGTCCAGGTAGAGCACCGTGTTGCGCGGGGCGTCGAAGCCAGTTAGAAGCTTGGAGCAGACAATGACGATGTCCGGATCGCCGTCGCCCTTGAATCGGGAAACAATGTTGTCCTGATAGGTTTCCTCCGAGCCGTGCTCGTTCATCATTTCATCCCAGAAAGCCTGGATCTCGGTCTCGTTCTCCTTGGAGGTGTTGCTGTGGTCCTCGCGGTCATCCGATTTGGAAATGATAACCTCGCAGGTGACGAGGCCGAGTTCCTTGAACAGCTCGCGGTAGCGGATGGCGGAAAGACGGCTGTCCGCCACGAACTGGCCTTTCAAGCCGCTGCCTTTGAAGCGCTCTTCGAAATGCGTGCTGACATCCCAGGCAATCAGGCGCATCCGTTGCTCCGCCTTGTGCAGGTGGCCGGCGGTGGCGAACTTCTTCTTCAACTCGATCTTCTGTTCCTCCGAGCGATTCCGGGTGATGCGCTCAAACCATTCGTCGATCTGTTTCTGGCTGACCTCCTGTTCGACGAGACGGCCTTCGTAAAGCAGGCGCAGCACGGCCTTGTCTTTCACCGCTTGGTCGATCGTGTAGGTGTCGATCAAGCCGCCGAATTGCCGGGCGGTGTTTTTCTCCGCCTTCATCAGCGGCGTGCCGGTGAATCCGATGTAACAGGCATTCGGCAACGCCTTGCGCAT
Organism: Verrucomicrobiota bacterium; assembly: GCA_039804325.1. Lineage (GTDB taxonomy): Bacteria > Verrucomicrobiota > Verrucomicrobiia > Verrucomicrobiales > Akkermansiaceae > Luteolibacter. Next base: position 536 of record JBDLWH010000133.1, on the reverse strand, counting down.
GAGGTGGTGCATGGCACCGAACTGCCCGGCGTAGTGCTTGCCGTGCTGGCTGCGGTGGCTTTCATCGACCAGCACGAACACATTCGGATCATCATCCAGATGACTGGCGTCCTTGAGGGCGTTCTCGAACTTGTCGATCACGGCGGTGACAATGCTGTCTTTGCGCTCGATGCGGCGTTTCAGGTCCTTGCCGGTGGTGGCGCGGCCTTCGGACGTGCGGGGCCCAACCTTCGGGATCAACCCGCAATCGGCGAAGGTGTCGCGGATCTGCTTGTCGAGATCCAAGCGGTCGGTCACCAACACGAGGCGGGGATTCTGGATGGCGGGATGCAGGGCCAGGTTTTTTGCCAGCATGACCATGGTGAGCGACTTGCCGCTGCCCTAGGTGTGCCAGACCACGCCGCCATCGCGGCTGCCGGAGGGGCCCAGGTGGAGCACGCGACGAAGGATCTTGTGAATGGCAAAGTATTGCTGGTAGCGGGCGACTTTCTTCTTGCCGGCATCGAACACGATGAACTTGCGGAAAATCTCCATGA
>JBDLWH010000132.1:0-4843 GCA_039804325.1 Verrucomicrobiota bacterium | reverse complement strand
TGGCCGACAACTTGGGCAGTAAACATAGGGGGTGATCACATTAAAGGCTAAACGCTGTGGTCATCAGATGATGCGAAGATTTTCCACTAACACGCAGCGGCGCACTCGGGTAAAGGTTTTGGGAGTGGTGATGCCTTCGCCGGTGGTGGTGGCGATAGAATAGGATAGATAGCCTTCGCCACCCAACCCGAGCCCGGCGACCGATGGTCCATTTTTCACAAAGATCGTCGTATCCATCGCCTTGGCCATGTAGGTCATGTGATCGACATCCTTGGTGTGAATGACCGCAGAATGTCGGTAATTGTGCTCGGCGCGTTTGGCTTCGCGCACTGCGGTCACAAAGTCCGGCACGGCCACGATGGGCAGCATCGGCATCATTTGCTCTTCTTGGACAAACGCGTGATCCGCATCCGTCTCGGCAAAAAGAAGCTGCGTGCCTTGGGGAACGGTCGTGCCAGCATGCTCGGCAAGCTTGCTCGGATCAGCGCCCACCAACGCGCGGTTAAGCACCGGATGGGAACACCCACCATCACCGGGCTGATAGGTGAAGGCGGCGGCAGTGAGTTTCTCTAACTGTTGAGCATTGAGGCGCGCGGCCCCAGCCTTTTGTAGTTCCTCACAGAACCCCTTAAAGACCGAACTGAGCACAAACACCGCTTTTTCGCCGATACACAGCAGGTTGTTATCAAATGCGGCACCCTCGATGATCTGGCGGGCCGCCCTCGCAAGGTCGGCCGTGTCGTCCACCACCACCATGGGATTGCCGGGGCCGGCGCAGATGGCACGCTTACCGGATTTCATGGCGGCACCCACCACGGCGGGACCGCCGGTAATGGCAAGCAGGGCGACCAGGGGGTTTTTGCATAACTGATCGAAGGATTCCAACGATGGCTCTGCGATGGTGGTGATGAGATTTTGGATGCCGATTGCCCGATAGATGGCCTCGTTGTAGGCTCGCACAGCCAGCGCCGCGCTACGGGCCCCACCCGGGTGCGGATTAAAAACGACAGAATTGCCTGCGGCGACCATGTTGATGACGTTACCTGTTAGCGTAGGCACGCTATGGGTGACGGGTAGAATGGCACCGATCACACCGAAGGGCGCATATTCCTCTAGTGTGATGCCGCCATCGCCGCTCATGGCATCAGGGCGGAGCCACTCGGTGCCCGGAACATTCTTGGTGATGAGCAACTTGGCAATCTTGTGATCGACACGCCCAATCTTGGTTTCCTCCATCTCAAAGCGGCCCCACGGCTCGGCATTCGCCACGGCCAACCCTTTGACAATCTCGATGACCTTGGCGCGCCCGGCCACTCCTTGCTGTTTGAGCTGAAGAAACGCGTCCTGGGCCGCTTCCGCCGCCTCGCTCACACTCGAAAACACGCCGAAGGACTCCTTGGCGCGACCCGAGGTGCAGCCGCAAGTAGCGGATGGAGCCTCGGCGGGCATGGCCGCAGCGGTGCCCTGGACAAGGCGGGAAAGCACGCCTTCCACGATGATTTTGATTTGATCTTGATTGAGAGTCATAGAAACACAGGAGAAGAGATACTACTGATAGATGAGGTCTTAGCCCCCTTTATAGAGGGTTTTACCGTGTACTTCGACACGGTCGATAATGGCCACGATGGCGGCATCCACCGGGATGTTTTTGAGCCCCTTGGCATTGCGCGCGGAACTTCCTTGGCAAAAGAGAACCAGTTCCCCTTGCCCGGCTCCGACGGTATCGATGGCCACGATGGTGTTCTGGCCGTCCTTGAACTTCGACGGATTCGCTTCATCGACGAGCTTGGGCCGAAGCAAAAGCAACGTCCTACCCACCATGAGCTCGTCTTTCTTGGTGGAAACAATCTGTCCGATAACTTCTGCTAGAAACATGGGGCGGTGAGGTTGTCGATGGCAACAAGGAAGCTGATCGATAGGCGTGCCGGGCATCGGCACGCCTTCAGGCTCCCTAAGCGGGCATCACTTGCGAGGCGCGCGGGGGGCTTCCTTGGGCAGCACGCCCTCGAGGGCATCGTCCGGGCGGGCGATGACATGAGCGCTGATGACTTCACCAATGTTAGAAGCGATGGCGGCCCCGGCATCAATGGCGGCCTTGACGGCGGCCACATCTCCGGTGACCACGGCATTGCACATGCCATTGCCAACTTGTTTCATTGGTCCGACGAGTTCAACGTTTGCGGATTTGAGCATCGCGTCAACGCCAACAACGAGGCAGGCGAGGCCACGGGTTTCCAAAAGTCCTACTGCTTGTTTTGCCATGGTGGTATGTGGTGGGTGTGAGGTTGGTTAGAATCTGAGAGACGAGATAGAAAAAAATTCAGGAAAGTTTTCGAAAAACCTCTCGAGCCAGAACGAGTTCTTCGTTGGCGGGAATGACGAGGATTTGCACATTGGAGTGATCGGAGCTGATGAGCGCCTCGGTAGCCGTGCAGGCGGCATTTTTTGAGGGATCGAGGAGGATGCCGAAAGGCTCGAGGTTTTGGCAAACTGCGGCGCGCAGAGCGCTGGAGTTTTCGCCGATGCCCGCCGTAAAGACGAGGGCATCGAGGCCGCCCAATTCCAAATAAAAGGCCCCTATCCAATGACGGATCGAGTGGACGAGGGTATCAAGGGCGAGTCGGGCATCCGGGTCGCCGGCATTGGCGGCGATATAGACATCGCGACTATCGTTAGAGACGCCGGAGATACCTAACAACCCAGATTCTTTGGTGAGCTGGCGTTGAGCTTCATCCAGAGTGATGCCGAGGGTGTGCATGGCATAGGGAATGGCGCCGGCATCCAGATCGCCGACACGGTTATTTTGGGGCAAGCCGCTCTGCGGCGAGAACCCCATACTGCTGCCAATGGCCACCCCATTAGAAATACCCGTCACAGAACTCGAGCCGCCCAGATGGCAAGAAATCACGCGTAACGGCGCGCCTGCCACAGGCTGCGGGCCATCCAGATAGAGACGCCGCGCGATGCACGCAATGTCCTCGCGTTGGCATAACTCGGCGGCACGCTCGGCGATGAATTTGTGACTTGCCCCGTGGAACCCGTAGCGCCGGATGCCGATATCCCGCCAAGGTCGAGGAACAGCGTAGGTGGCGGAAGCTTCCGTGGTCCATTGATAGAACGCCGTCTCAAAGAGAGCCACTAACCGGGCATTGGGCAGTGATTTACCAAACTGGCGGATGCCGGCGGCATAGGGAGGATTGTGGGCGGGGGCCACGGCTGCAAACCCGTCGAGGGCGTCGATAACGGCCTGATCGGCCATCACGCATCCACTGAGATTTTTGCCGAGCACGGTTTTGAAGCCCACGGCATCGATGTCGTCGGCGCTGGCGATGATGCCATCGCGCTGCAATGTGGCTAAGGCATCTTCGATGACCAGCGCATAATCCGCAACCCGCTCGGCACCGCCCTTGGCCAGCACATCGCCCCCGGTCTCATCCATGCGGAAGAGCTGGTATTTGAACGAAGTGGAGCCAAGGTTGGCGACAAGGATGAGCATGTCTGGGGATCGAAAAATTAATTTACAAGTTTCCGCAATGAGATATCCATGCGGTTATCCTCAGGCAATCCAGGCACCGAGTTTCGAGAGATCATCGTGCGGACGCGGAATGACCTGCACGGATGTCACGGTGCCTAGGTTGGATGCCGCCGAAGCCGCTGCATCTAAGCCAGCCTTCACTGCGGCCACATCGCCTGTGAAAAACCCGGTGACCAGGCCAGAGCCGATCTTATCCCAGCCGGTCATTTTGATATCAGCGGCTTTGAGTGCTGCGTCTGATGCTTCGATGAGCGCGATGAATCCCTTGGTTTCGATGATGCCAATTGCTTGTTTTGCCATGGTGGTGTGAGGTGTGGGGTGAGTGGGGGTGGCCTCAGGCAAGTCCAAATTGGCTGAGCAATTCGGAGTGCGGACGGGCGATGACGTGCGAGGCGACTAATTCGCCGACGCGCGACGCGGCATCCGCGCCGGCATCCACGGCGGCTTTCACGCTGCCGACGTCGCCTTTGACGATGACGGTGATGAAGGCACCGCCGATTTGAATTTGACTGACAAGTTGGACGTTGGCCGCTTTGGCCATCGCGTCGGTGGCTTCGACGCTGCCGACGTAGCCTTTGGTTTCGATCATGCCGAGTGCTGTGCTCATGGTGGTGGTGATGATGGTTTGGATTGGAAAATGAAGACGGAAAAGTTCAAACAAAAAATCTCAGTTAACAAATAGCGGTTTTCAGAGGGTGGCCAATGGGAGGAGTTCACAGAAGGTATCGGGTTTGAGGCCGCAGGCGTTGCCTTCATCGGTATCGATGTGAACTTCGAGCTTGAACGACGGATCGACGCGCACCACGAGTTGGTCAAAAGTCATACCGAGCGGGCCATGCACCTTGAGTTTCATGGTGTCGAGGTGCTTGACGCGGTAGTGGGCGGCGTCATCCGGGTGCATGTGAGCGTGGGGCTGGGCGCGGATGACCCCTTCCTCAAGCTGGAAATACCCGTGAGGCCCCATCAACATGCACCCCGGGGTGCCGGCGATGTCCCCGGACATGCGCACCGGAATATCAAAACCGAGGGCGATGGCATCAGTGTAAGCCAACTCGATTTGGTTGAGATTGCGGCACGGGCCGAGGATGCGCAGATTCGAAATGACCCGGCTGCGCGGCCCAATGAGCGTAACCGATTCTTTGGCCGCATACTGACCGTCTTGATAGAGCCACTTCTTAGGCGTCAGTGAGTGGCCCGGCCCAAAAAGCGCCTCGACAGCTGCCTGCGTGAGGTGGCAATGGCGCGCGGAAATATTGACCAACAGGGCGTTGGGTGCCTTAGTCGAGCCTCGTTGTGAAAGACCTAACC
>JBDLWH010000131.1:0-5063 GCA_039804325.1 Verrucomicrobiota bacterium | reverse complement strand
CGGAGCACACCATGCACATCACCACCTCGAATCAAGAGACCATGAACCTCGGCTTTGGGAACTATACCTGCAACTGGGGCACCCATATTTGCGGACTCTACGAAACCGATCTCGAACGCGACGAAATCATCTTCGGATTTCTCCATCAAGGCGACCTTGAAAACAATCTCCAGATGTATTGCCCGGTGGAGCGGACTACTGAGGATTTCATCACCACCTACCAATCCAAGTATCCCACGTGCGCGACACACGTCCAGGATACGAACAAGTTCAACCTCTTCAGTGCCAAAGATCTGTACTTCCCTGATGGTCGGTTCTCGCCACGCAGCATGGACCATGGACTAGCAACATACTATCAGCAATCCCAGCAGCATGGGAAACGGCAAGTCCGCGCCACGGCGGAAATGGCTTGGGCACTCGACGCCATCCCCGGCATCGAGCACCTGATGGTCTATGAATCGCGCCTGAACTATTTCATCGCGGAGAAACCCTGGATCAGTATTTGCCTGTATAACCTCACCAAATTTTCCGGAGCGATGATCATGAAAGTGCTGCAAACCCACCCATTCACCATTTCCGGCGGAGTGATCACCAAGAACCCGTATTTCCAAGACCCCGATGAATGGCTGCGGTGCAATGCGCCGGAGTTCCAAGGCCAACAACTATTGCCATGAATCCAACCAATGATCTCTTTCTGCTCCTGCTCAATCTCTCACAGATGCGCAGCGAAGTCAGCATCATGAAATTGTTTGTCGAGTGTCTCGACGCCCTGTTTGCGCCGGCCTCCTTTCGGCTCGTTAACCAACAACCCAGCGGCGGCGAGCCGTGTTTCACCATCGGCACCCGAACCACCGTGTATAGCTATCTCGTGCCAACCCTGGTGGAACCTCTCACTGATGAAAACCAGACGCTACTCCACAATGCCATCCAGATGCTCGCTGTGATCTTGGAACGCCTCGCATTAGAGCAACAACTCCAAGCAGATAAATCAACCGTCGAACACCTGGCCACCGACCGCTTAGCTACATTGGTGGTCACCATGGCTGAATTACAACAATCACGAAACGCCTCCATCAACCTAATCGAAGACCTAACCCTAGAAATCAACGATCGCAAACTGGCAGAAGCCGAGATTCGCCACTTGAACCAAACCCTCGAAGAACGCGTCGCCGAACGCACCGCTCAACTCGCCACCGCAAATCAAGAACTCGAAGCGTTCAGCTATTCGGTTTCTCATGACCTCCGCGCCCCGCTACGTGCCATGGATGGATTTAGCGCCGCGCTGTTAGAAGATTGTGCCGACGCCCTCGATGCGTCATCGCTCGATCACCTGCGGCGCATTCGAGCTGGCAGCCAACGCATGGCCGTGCTCATCAATGATCTCTTGAACCTGTCTCGGGAATCCCGGGCCGAGATGCGACGCGAACCGGTGGACGTTACCGCGCTGGTCGAAAAAATCGCTGCTGACCTCGAACTGGCGAATCCGGACCGCCAGATCGAGTTGGTGACCGCCCCCGCCATGACCGCAGATGCCGACGCGAGAATGTTGGGAGTGGTGCTGACTAACTTGCTAGGAAATGCCTGGAAGTTCTCCAGCCATCGCGACGGCGCCCGCATCGAGGTGGGCACGGTGCCCCCCGAATCTGCGGCGCTCATCGCCCCGGCTGCCCTATGCAACTCGAAATCCACGGTCTTTTTCGTGCGCGATAACGGTGCGGGCTTCGACATGGCCTACGCTGGCAAACTTTTCGGCGCATTCCAACGCCTACACAGCCAACAAGAATTCGAGGGCACCGGCATCGGCCTGGCCTTGGTCCAACGCATCATCCGTCGCCATGGCGGCCACGTCTGGGCGTCTGGAAAAGTCAACGAAGGTGCCACGTTTTTCTTTACACTGGGGCGATCCGAGCCCCGAATCACCCCACAAACATGAATAAAACCATCTTGCTAGTCGAAGACAATGCCGACGACGAGGCGTTGATCCTGCGGGTGCTCCGCAAACACAACATTGCCAATGAAATCGTGGTGGCTCGCGACGGCGTGGCGGCCCTCGATTACCTCCTCGGCACCGGACCATACGCCGGGCGCGACATCCGCCAGCAGCCGCAAGTCGTGCTGCTAGACTTGAAGCTACCCAAAATCGACGGGCTGGAGGTGCTGCGTCGCCTGCGTGCCGAGCCCCCGACCGCGCAGGTGCCGGTGGTCATCCTCACCTCGTCATCCGAAGAAGAAGATCGCTTGGAGAGCTATGTCCTTAAAGCGAACAGCTACGTCCGCAAACCCGTGGATTTCAACGAGTTTACCGAGGCGGTTCGGCAACTCGGTATTTACTGGTTGCTGTTGAACGAACCACCGCCCCGAGCCACATGAACATCCCGAATCAGCCGCTGCGTTGCCTTTTGGTCGAGGATGATCAAAACGACGCCATGTTGCTGCTGCGCGCACTGCGCATCGGTGGCTACGACGTCGTTTGGGAACGCGTCGAGACGGCCGCAGCGATGCAAGCGGCGCTGGATCGCCAACCGTGGGACGCCATCATCTCCGACTTCCAGATGCCTCAGTTCACCGGGCTGGCTGCCCTAGAACTGCTCCATGCCAGCGGCCTAGATCTCCCGTTTATCATCGTCTCGGGCACCATCGGTGAAGACGTGGCGGTGTCCACCATGAAGGCCGGCGCTCACGACTACCTCATGAAAGGCAATTTGGCGCGCTTGGTGCCCGCCTTAGAGCGAGAACTGCGCGATGCGACGGCGCGGCGCAAACGTGAGCAAGCGGCGGAGGCGTTACGGGAAAGCGAAGCCATGCTCAAAGAATCACAGCGCATCGCCCGCCTCGGCAGTTATGTGTTTGATATCACCAACAACCAGTGGCGCAGCTCGGAAGTGCTCGATTCCATCTTCGGGATAGACGCCACCTACGACCACTCGCAGGCCGGCTGGGCGGCTCTGATCCATCCGGATGACCGCGCCATGATGGAGAATTATTTTCTTGAGGACGTGGTTGAGCGTCACCATTCCTTTGACAGGCAATACCGCATCATCCGGCCCAACGACCAGGTCGAACGCTGGCTCCACGGCCTGGGAAATTTGGAGTTTGATGCCCATGGCCGCCCGGCAAAGATGATAGGCACCATCCTTGACATCACCGAACACAGACTCATGGAAACCTATCGAGAAATGTGCCTCGAAGTGCTTTCCATCTTCATCGAGTCGGCAGATTTGAAGGATTCGATGCACCGCGTCATCACATCGATCAAATCCCGCAGCGGGCTTGATGCGGTCGGCTTACGCCTGCTCAGTGGGGAGGATTTCCCGTATTTTGCTCAGCTAGGATTTTCAGAAAGTTTTTTATTAACGGAGAACTCGTTGCTCGGTCACACCGCCACGGGTGAGATACGCCGGGATTGCAACGGCTATGCGAACCTGGAATGCGCGTGCGGACTGGTGATTTCAGGCAAGACCGACCCAACCAGCCCGTTCTGCACCCCGGGCGGCAGTTTTTGGACTAACAATGCCTTTCCGCTGCGAGATCTCCCGCTGGATCAAGATCCCCGGCATCACCCGCGCAACCAATGCGTCCATCACGGGTATGCCTCCCTGGCGCTGGTGCCCATCCGCACCAAACATAAGATCGTTGGCCTCTTACAACTCAATGACCGCAGGCATGGGTGCTTTTCGCTCGCGCTCATTCAACAACTCGAAAGCGTCGCCGCTCACATCGGCGACGCTCTCATGCGGGTACAGGCCGAGGAAAACCTCCGCCGGTCCCACGAACTCCTCGCTCTGGCCCAGCGCTCATCGGGCTCGGGATTGTGGGATTGGGACATCATCAATGGCCCACTCAACTGGACCCCCGAATTGTTCCACCTTTTCGGCATGGATCCTGAAACCTCCTCAGCCACTTTCGATGCCTGGCGCGAATGCCTCCATCCCGACGACCTCAAAGCCGCCGAGGAACGTATCGACAATGCCATTCGCGACCACACACGCCTCGAAAGCGACTACCGAATCGTCCTCCCGTCTGGCGAATTGCGATGGATTCACACTTCCGGAAGCACCGCCTATGACACCGCCGGCCAGCCACTCCACATGGCCGGCCTGTGCATCGACACCACGGAACGCAAACGCACCGAGGTCGCGCTCCATCTCGCGCTCGCGGAGAAAATCTCGCTGGTTAAAGAAATCCATCACCGGGTCAAAAACAACCTAGCCATCATGATCAGCCTGATCAACATGCAGGCGCGCCAAATCCAACACCCCGAAGTCCTCGCCGCCCTAGCCGACACCAAAGCCCGCTTGTTCTCGATGTCGCTGCTCCATGAGATGCTGTATCGCTCGGGTCAGATGGACCGGGTGGACGTCAAAGGATATCTGGAAGGTCTCTGCGGCCATTTGGAACAATCCCTCGGATTGGCTACGCAAGGCATTCAAATCCTCAGCCGCCTCCCTGACGCCCTCACGCTCGAAATCGATCAGGCCGTCCCCTGCGGATTGATTGTCAGCGAGCTCGTGTCCAATGCGATCAAACATGCTTTTCCCGATGCTCGGACAGGCCAAATCAGGGTTGAGCTCGTGTTAGAGCAACCGGATACCATCACTCTTTGCGTCGCTGATAACGGCATCGGCCTGCCCGACGACCTGAAAATCGATCAAGTAATCTCCGTGGGTCTCACCTTGGTCAACTCGCTAACCCTGCAACTCGGCGGAACACTCACTATCCGGAGCGAGCACGGAACCCTCTTCGATATCCGCTTCAAGCACCAGCCGGCAACCCTCCCATAATCCCCGACGCCACCTACAAAAACACCCGCTTGCCCAACTCGCCATCAGATAGTGAAACTTCCTGATGGCGCGCGCAACCCGGCTGCCGTTAGATATCGCGCACGGGGAGGTGGGTCACTTCCTCACGGATTTTGTCGGCAAGTGGCGTCGAGAGGTAACGCTCGGTGGACGAGCAACCCACCGTGACGATGCGTTTACCTTTGAATTCCGGCCGTTGGGCGACTTGCATCGCGGCCCAAACGTTGGCACCCGTGGATAGACCTGCTGGCAGTCCTTCCTGTT
>JBDLWH010000130.1:0-13941 GCA_039804325.1 Verrucomicrobiota bacterium | reverse complement strand
AAATCGTCAGGCCGGTGGCTTGTTTCCAGAGGGCGAGCACTTCCGGGTTGAGTGGCTCGCCGGCAGTGACGACGTGGCGGAGTTGAGCAAACCGAAAGTTTGGGAGATCCTCGCGCACCATGAGGCGCAGAGCGGTGGGCGGGGCGCAGCACGTGGTGATGGGATAATTTTCCAAAGTGCGCAGCGTTTTGGCGGGGTCGAATTTCCCGCGGCTATCGGCGACAAACACGCAGGCACCCATGTGCCATGGCGCGTAAAAGCTCGACCAAGCGGCTTTGGCCCACCCGACATCGGCGATGTTCCAGTGAAGGTCGTCGGGCTTGAGATCGAGCCAATATTCACCGGTGAGCCGATGGGCCAAGCCATAACTCGCCTGCGTGTGGAGAACCATTTTCGGGTGACCCGTCGTGGCACTGGTGAAAAAAAGCATGCCCGGCGCGTCGCTTGACGTTGGTTCATCCACGAAATCGGCGCTAGCGGCGGCCACCCCGGCATCGAAATCCAACCATCCGGGCACGGGCAGTCCGGCCACGATGCGCACGCCGTCAAACGCGGCGAGTTTCTCCGTGCCCGGCGTATCGGTGATGACCGCATGAATTGCAGCCGCATCGATGCGAAAGTGCAGGTCGCGCGTGGTGAGCAACGGCGTGCCCGGCACCGGCACCGCCCCGAGGCGGATCAATCCCAGCATGGCAATCCACCATTGCGGGACGCGCGGAAGCACGAGGAGCACCCGGTCACCACGCCGCACACCGCTGGCCTCGAAAAATCGCGCCGCCCGGCGGCTCAGCGTGGCGAGTTCGCCAAAGGTATATTTCACCTCGCGCGTGGATTCATCGGTCCACCAGAGACCAAGGGCCTCGGGCCGTGTCCGGGCCCAGCGCTCCATGACGTCGGTAGTGAAATTAAAATAGGGAGGAACTTCAAGCATGCCCGGCATCAGGGGAATCATCGGATAGGTGATCCCATGAGGCGCGTAATCGTTCACCACTTGATCGTGGTGAGCACTCGGATCGTCGGATATCTGCCCACAATCTATCAAACGCTAACCTCCTGCTGGGGTTCTGGCCGTGACGCAACAAATGCTAACTCATCACCCTCGGCTTTCTTGATCACATTCACCGCATCGCCTGGTTTGACGTCACCACGTAGCAGCGCCTCGGCAAGCGAATCTTCGAGATAGCGTTCAACAGCACGACGCATTGGACGCGCCCCGTAGGCAGGATCAAAACCTTTGATGGATAGAAAATCGCGTGCCTCGCTCGTGAGCGTGAGCGTGACATCCTTTTCCTTGAGGCGTTTGACGAGCTTGTCCACCTCTAGGTCCACGATGGCGTTGAGGTCAGGTTTTTCGAGCATGTGGAAAACCACGATATCGTCGAGGCGGTTGATGAACTCGGGTTTGAAGTAGCGTTTGGATTCTTCAAGGATTTTTTCCTTCATGCCTTCGTGATCCGCCTGATCTGCAGCCATGGCGCCAAACCCAAGCGTCGTTTGGCGCTTGATAGAGGAAGCCCCGATGTTAGAAGTCATGATGATAATCGTGTTGCGAAAATCAATCTTGCGTCCGAGCGAATCGGTCACGGTCCCCTCTTCAAGGATTTGAAGCAGGAGGTTCATGACATCCGGATGAGCTTTTTCCACCTCATCAAATAGCACCACCGAATACGGACGCCGCCTCACAGCTTCTGATAGTTGGCCACCTTCCTCGTATCCCACGTAGCCGGGCGGCGAACCGATCAGACGACTCGCCGTGAATTTTTCCATATACTCGGACATATCAATTTGGATGAGGGCATCGGCATCACCAAACATGAATTCCGCTAGGTTGCGAGCCAGATAGGTTTTCCCCACACCCGTGGGCCCAAGAAACAGGAACGAACCGATAGGGCGACGAGGGTCTTTGAGGTCCGCGCGCGAGCGCCTCAACGCCTTGGAAATGGCAATGACCGCCTCGTTCTGGCCAATGACGCGCTCGGTGAGCTCGCCTTCCATTTTGAGCAGTTTTTCGGTTTCTTTTTCCTCCATACGGCGCAGTGGCACGCCGGTCCACTTGGAGATGACGGCCATGATATCGTCATCGGTGACGGTAACGATGGTTTCCTCGGACGCCGTCCGCCAGTTTTTCAAGGTGTCTTCTAGGTTTCTCTTGGCGTGCTTTTCGTCGTCACGTAGCGCGGCTGCCGTCTCAAAATTTTGTTCGGCGATGGCCACGAGTTTAGCGCGGTTGATGCGCTCTATCTCGGCTTCGAGTTGTTTGATGGCGGGCGGGCGAGTCAAGGTTCCGATGCGGGCGCGGGCACCAGCTTCGTCGAGCACGTCGATGGCCTTATCTGGCAGAAACCTCGCCGTGAGATATCGCGACGTCAGCCTCACGGCTGCCTCAATGGCTTCAGGCGTAAACTTCGCCTTGTGATGCGTTTCATACTTCTCTTGCAACCCCTGGAGAATCAGTATCGCGTCGGCCACGGATGGCTCGTCCACCTTGACCTGTTGGAACCACCGCTCAAGCGCCGAGTCTTTTTCGATATATTTCCGGTATTCGTTGAGCGTGGTAGCCCCGACGCATTGCATCTCGGCGCGGCTCAGGGCGGGCTTAATAATGTTAGAAGCATCCATAGCTCCCTCCGCAGACCCGGCCCCCACGATGGTATGAAGCTCGTCGATGAAAAGGATGACGTTCTTGACCTTGCGGATTTCGTCCATGACGGCCTTGATGCGCTCCTCGAACTGGCCGCGGTATTTCGTGCCCGCCACCATGAGGGCGAGATCCAGAGTGATCACTTTGCGGTCTCGCAGGATTTCAGGCACGTTACCGTTAGCAATTTCCTGAGCGAGACCTTCCACGATGGCCGTCTTGCCCACGCCAGCCTCACCGATAAGCACCGGATTGTTCTTGGTGCGTCGGCAGAGAATCTGAATGACGCGCTCGATTTCCGATTCGCGCCCGATGACGGGATCCAGGCCGCCCTCCCTAGCAACTTTGGTCAAATCGCGCCCAAATGCCTTGAGCGCCGGAGTCTTGGATTTCCCCTCCCCCTCAGCACCCGCCCCATGCGGTGCGCCCTCGTCTTCAAAGAGACCGTCCTCCATGTCATCATCATCGTCATCATCCTGGTCGCCTGGCGAAAAATTGGGATCGATTTCCGCTAGGATTTCATTGCGCGTGTGTTGAATGTCCACCTCGAGGCGCTTGAGCACACGGGCCGCGACGCCTTCGCCTTCGCGCAGCAACCCTAACAGCAGGTGTTCCGTCCCGACATACGAATGGTTGAGTGCCTTGGCCTCCTTGTTCGCTAAAGCGAGAACCTTTTTCACGCGAGGCGTGTACGGGATATTGCCAGAATTTTTTTGCGGGGGGCCGGATCCCACTTCTTTTTCGACTTCCATGCGCACGGCTTCGAGCTCTAGGCCCCTGCGTTCGAGCACATTGACAGCGACGCCTTGGCCGAGTTTGATCAGGCCTAGCAGTAGGTGTTCGGTGCCGATATAGGAATGGTTGAAGCGGTCGGCTTCCTTGCGTGATAGAGCCAATACTTGTTGAGCGCGCGGGGTGAAGTTGTTCATACGTCGCTAGAGTCGTTAGGGTCGGAAATAGGTGGAGAATCGTCGTCGGGCTGACGACTATCAGGTAATGGGAGAGAAAACAAACGGGCACGCACAATTTGGGCGCGCAGCGTGTCGCGTTCATCGGGCGAGAGTTTTTGTCCGGAGAGGAGTTGCAGGTGGGCGGGCTGAATGTCCATGAGGAGCGTATCACAAACCATCACCGTCTCCGGGGGGAAAAACCCGAGCGTTCCACCTAATCGCAGCAACGAAAGATGGTTGAGGGCCTCCTTGGAATCGATCACATGGGCATGCCGTAACACGCCGTACGCACGACCAATTTTATCAGCCACCATGTCGGGATCATCATCAAGGAGCTTTTCCCGCGCGTTCTGCTCGTGGGCCGCCACCTGTGCAATCACTCGCTCAAGCCGACGGATAATGGTCTCCTCACTCTCACCCAGCGTTGATTGGTTAGAAATTTGGTAGAGATTACCAAGCGACTCGGTGCCTTCACCGTAAAGTCCGCGGACGGCTAGGCCGATTTTATTGACGGATTGGACGACTTGGCCGATTTGATCGCTGAGGACCAGGCCGGGAAGATGCAGCATGGCCGATGCCCGCAGACCGGTGCCCAGATTAGTCGGGCAGGTGGTCAGATACCCTAACGTGGGATCAAAGGCAAACTCGAGTGAATGCTCTAACTCGGAGTCTAATTCGGAGAGCGCGTTGAAGGCGGCCGTGAGTTGCAGGCCGGGCCGTATGGCCTGCATGCGCAAGTGATCCTCTTCGTTGAGCATGAAACTGAACGTCTGGCGACGCTCAATGACCGTGGCCGACCCATGACCACGCGCCGCATGCTCACGCGAAATAAGGTGGCGCTCAACTAACACTTGTTTCTGTACCGAACTCAGATCACCGAGCTCCTGAGAAAAAGCATCCTTCATGGCCGAAAGCGCTTCAACCGCCGGGCGCATCAGGGCGAGCGCATCGGCGCGTTGTTCGCGTTTTGCCCAACCGGGGAACGGATAACGCCGAAGATTGCGTGCCAGGCGGATGCGAGACGTCAACACGGCCCCGTGCTCGCCCGGACCGGCGGCCATCCAGTCGGCGGGGTTTTTAACAAGTGTGGTAAAACGCATCATGGGAAAAACTAAGATCTAATAACGACGCTCACGCCTCAAGATGTGGCAATGGCGGTCAGGGTGAGAATTTCATCGCGGATGCCCGCTGCTTCTTCATAGCTCTCAGAGGCGATTGCCTGGTCGAGTCGCGCGCGCAATTCCTCGATGCGCTGGTGGCGTAGGTGCAGTGCCATGAGTCCCACGGGCACCTTGCCGACGTGTGAGGCACCCTTGTGCATCCCGCGGATGATTTGGGCCACTTCCTCGCTGAATGTCGCATAACAATCACCACACCCAAACCGCCGCACCCGCATCAAATCATCTAACGAAAACCCGCAGGTTGGGCATTTCCGGCCGCCGCCCGGCGTGGCCCGCTGAGGCTTGGCTCCCGCACCAGAGACCTCACCAGCCGACATGCCGGTGACCAACACATCGGCAAGCGAAAACCCGGTGGGATCCGTGACGCCGCGCTCCTTGGCGCACGGGTCACAAAGACACACCTTCTTCATCTGCCCTTCGACGAGCTGAGTGAGGAAAACGGTGGCTTTTTGGTCGCAGAAGTCACATTTCATGACGCATGGGGGATGGTCCCGGTGGGGGTGAAAGCGATGGTGGGGAGGGACACGTCGTGGGTGGGGAGGAGGGTCTCAGCGGATAGGCGTGCCCGTGGTCATCGCGAGATCACGAAACCCTGCGATGAAGCGTGCCGTGAAGGGGCCGGGCTGGCCGGTGCCGATGATGCGGCGGTCGAGAGCGACCACCGGGATGACTTCGGCCGCCGTGCCCGTCAAAAAACACTCATCCGCCGTGAAAATGTCATAACGCGTCAGAGAGCGCTCGACGCAAGGAATGCCAAGGGTCTTAGCAATTTCGATGATGACGCCACGAGTGATGCCGTCGAGCGCGCCATCGCTGATCTGGGGCGTGAGCAGCGCACCGTTTTTTAGCAGAAACAGATTGTCACCGGTACACTCGGCCACGTAGCCCTGCTCGTTAAGCATCACAGCTTCTAACGCATTGGACTGGATGGCCTCGATCTTGGCCATGATGTTATTGAGGTAGTTGAGAGATTTCACTTGGGGCATCAAGGCCGATGGGGCCGGCCGCCGCGTGGCACATGTGATGATAGAAAGCCCGTTTTGATAATACTCGTCTGGATAGAGTTTGATCGTCGAAGCGATGATGAACATCGTGGGCTTAGGACAAAGATACGGATTGAGGCCCAACTCGCCCGCCCCACGCGTCACAACCAGCCGAATGTAGCCGTCGGTCAGGTCGTTAGCGGCTACCGTCTGACAGGTGAACGCGCAAATCTCCTCCTGAGTCCACGGCAAATCTAGCACGAGGCAGCGCGCCGAATCAAAGAGGCGGCGGATGTGATCCTCTAATCGAAAAATGCGCCCATTGTAGAAACGCAATCCTTCAAACACCCCGTCGCCGTAAAGAAGGCCATGGTCAAAGACCGAGACCTTCGCTGCCGCTTCGTCCACCAAATTTCCATCAAGCCAAATTTTCATGTGATTCCGCGCCAAGGGTAGGTGGCAGATCGCTCGTGGCAAGCGGAAGATGGCCGCAATCGATTTGTTTGCCCACACGAGCACCACCGGCATGGCACCAGCGGGGGAAATGGTGCCTGAGGGGTGGGCGAATCAGGGGGTTTTGAGCGAGCCATCGGTGATGGCCGACCAGTCGAGCGCACCGTGATCCAGCCGGTTGACCTCACTCGCAAATACCGCATCCTCGTTTTTCGGGTCCATCACCGCGGCCAAGTACACAAAAAGTTGTGCCAAGCGTTGATTTTCGGCCCCCCCTTGATTTTTCAGCAGTTGCCCGCGACTCAGTAACAGCCGAGCAAACGCCTGAGCACTGTAATGACCAGCCGTCACTTCCGGCAAAACCCCCTTGGCTAATTGGAAATTCACCACGATGGCCCGCTTATTGCGCGGCGACAAATGAAGGGCCAGGGCAAGATGGCGGCGTGCATCAACCAACGACTGGGGTGAGGCATTGGCCGTGACGACTTGATTGGCCGCTAGGGATGCCAGATTCGTGGCATATTCCTCGCGCTCCGTATCGAGCATGCCAAGGTCTGCGGTGAACAAACTGCGAACCACCACGGGCGAATTCCACTCAAATCCCTTGCCCGGTGCCGCCGCAGGCAACCACGCCACCCCACTGAGGAAAAAAACCATCGCTGCTTGCCAGATGCCCATCGTCACGACTAATCATGGAAAAAACCCACCCCTTGGCAAGTGGCAATTCATTCATTACCTCACCGCAAATCGCTTCTCCGTTCGCATCTCAAGCGCTTGCGCCACCCGCATGTGTCGGCTTCCGCGCCCGTCTGTGAGGCCTTGGACGATTGGCTCGCGGCCCACCCTAGTTTACACACCCTCGCGGTTTATGCCGCCCTGCCAGGTGAAGTCGATCTCGCCGATCTCGTCGCCCGCCACGCGGATCGCACCTGGCTCTATCCGCGCGTTGTCGGCGATCATCTCACGTTTCACATCGTGACCACCCCCGCGTCCCAACTCGTCGCGGGGGCATTCAACGTCCAAGAACCCACTCCCACCCTCACTCAAATCCCCGTCACCTCCATCGACGCGTTCCTCTGCCCTGGCCTCGCCTTCGATGAAAACGGCGGCCGCCTCGGCCGTGGACGCGGGTTTTACGACCGAATGCTCGCCGGGGCTCGCCCTAACACCTTGAAAATCGGCGTCTGTTTTGCCGGACAAATCGTCCCTGACACCTTTTCGGAGCCCCACGACATCCCGATGGACTGCGTGGTTTTCGCGTAAGGACCATCGCTTTGGTGGCTGGGCGCTCACGCGCCAGGCGGCACATCGAGACGGAACTCAGGAATTCGGGTGAATACCCACTCACCCAGCGCGGTTTCCCCGAAAAACGCCCCGGTGACGATGGCGCCTCGGGCGACGACATGATAGCTGTTGTAGGAAAAATGGCCGCCAGGCTCGATCACCGGGCATTGACCAACGACCCCATCGCCCTCAACCACCGTGATTTCGCCGCCATCCTCGCGCACAATCCACTTGCGCCCACGAATCGTCACGGGAACCGGCGAATCATTGCAAATCGATACAAAATACACGAACGGATGCGGCTTCGCCTCTGGCGCATCCAAACTGGGCATATACACCACGTCGTCCACCTTGACGCACAACCCTGCAAATTCCCGGATCGACTTGGCCATGGGCTATCGTTCGTTGTGTGACGGAACCTGCCAAGCACGAATGCTTAAAGAATGACGCGTCACCCCAGAGAGCGCCTGACCTCGGCTGGGTTTCGGGGGCTCTCAAGATTGCCCGCACCCGTTCAATGCTCACCACCCAACCCGCGGTTTCATCTTGTCTCTCGGCCTGCGACGGGGATAAGGCCGCCTCTCAGATGTCACTGGGTTGGGGGCATGCCGACACGGATACGTTGGGAAAAGTCCGGGGCATCGTTGGCAGCGTGCGCACGTTCGTTGATATGGGCGCGCTGCTTTAACTCAGCGAATGGCAAGGAACGGTCGAGAGCGCCGCGTTCATAGAGAAGTTCATCCCCGAAACCGTTGACGAGCATGCGCCAATCCCAGGGCGGGCGATCCGAGGCAGAGCGCTGGTGGCGGATAGCGGACGTGCAATTGTCAGTGATGGCATTATACCAACGCGGAGTCTCATGGAGTTCGTTAACGGTCCGGACGTATTCCATGAAAATGGTCTTCACTAACGGCTCATTCACCCGATAGAGATAGACATCTTCGCCCTTGCGGAAATTTGTCCGTACCCGGATGACGTCTCGCTCGTCTGCGACAATATAGGCTAATTCAAACTGCCGATAGAGTCCGCCGATGGCCGAATACGCCTGACCTCGCACCGGGCGCGTCTCGATACTGAAACACACACGACCGTCCGGGCCAAAGTCAAACGACAGGATCGGGTGAGCCATGTAAGGAGACCCCCAGTAGGTGATGAAGATATCTAGGCCGCGCAGATTGCGCAGATCCAAGTGGCGCACTTCATAGCGCGGCGTAAAATCTTCCTCAGATCGGTAATCAAAATTGCGCACGTTGTGCATCGTGACCACCTCACCCTCTATCGTCGCATAGGGGGTGAGCAAAACCTCGGGTTTCCAATCTCGGTATTGGCAGGCTTGCTGGGTGAACCACCATCCAACGACTATGGCGATGGTGAGCGCCAGCCCGAGTTTTGCGCGCCACCAGGGGCGTATAAACGCAAGCACCAGGGCGAAGCCCACGGCGAAGCCCGAAGCTGCGACGGATGTTAGACTGGCGAGTGGGAAATCAAACCAGAGCGCCCCGAAGGCCCAGAGCCCGCTGACTAACAGCACTATCCAAATGAACGCGGAGGCAAGCCAGGAAACGATTTTCCAACAAAGTCGCCAACTGTTATTTAACAAAAATCTCCTAAGGGCGTTGTTCATTGGATCGGGCGGATCGCAGTGTGTGAGCGGGAGCGACACTAAGCCGTTAGGCTGCACCTCGCAACAACGCCATGGCCGCATCCACGGCGCTGCCGGCGTCAGACGCATAGCCGTCCGCGCCAATTTCCTGGGCATACTCCAAGGTGATAGGGGCGCCGCCGACCATGATGATGGGGTTGAGGCCGGCCTCGCGAATGGCCGTGACGGTGTCGCGCATGGCCGGCATGGTCGTGGTGAGCAAGGCGGAGAGACCGACGAGTTTCACGTTGTGTTCGCGGATCACCTCGACAAACTTGGCGGGAGGGACGTTGACGCCGAGGTCGATGACGTCGATGTTGGCACCTTTCCACATCATAGCGATGAGGTTTTTGCCGATATCATGGAGGTCGCCTTCGACGGTGCCGATGACGGCGTTGAATTCCGGTTTGATGCCAGCGGCCACAAGCATAGGCTCGAGCACTTTAAGAGCTTCCTTCATCGCGCGCGCCGCGATGAGCATTTCTGGCACGAAAATCTCGTTATTTTTGAAGCGCTCGCCGACGATGGCCATGGCGGGCACGAGACGGTTTTCCACGATGCATTGGGCGCTGTCGCCCGCGTCAAGACACGCTTGAACGAGATCGGGGATGTCTTTGCGTTTACCTGCGATGACGGCGGCGGATAGCGGATGGGGTTCATTCATGACGCGCGTATTCTAGCGGCACAACTCCGCACGTCTTGTGAAACGGTGCTAAGTTTTGGTAATTCTGCGCTTTTCACGACACGAGGATTGTGAGCGAATGCGGGCCGTATTACCCACGTTTGACTATGCC
Source organism: Verrucomicrobiota bacterium (assembly GCA_039804325.1). Taxonomy (GTDB): domain Bacteria; phylum Verrucomicrobiota; class Verrucomicrobiia; order Verrucomicrobiales; family Akkermansiaceae; genus Luteolibacter. Next base: position 4,016 of record JBDLWH010000130.1, on the reverse strand, counting down.
ACGAAATCCCCTGCTTCATGAATTAGCCCTACGCCCCCTTTGTTGTGATGGAGCGATGGGCACACAATTATTCGCCCGCGGGCTCACCAGCGGTGCCTGCGGCATGCTCTGGAATACTGAGCGCCCAGGCGACGTCGGTGCCATCCACCTCGCGTATCGCGCCGCGGCGTGCGACCTCGTGACCACCAATTCGTTTGGGGGCACGCGATTTGCGCTGGCCCCCCACGGGCTGAGTGCGCGCGGGGCGGAGTTGAACCGCGCCGCCGCTCAAGTGGCTCGGGCCGCTGTCGGCGACGAGGGCTGGGTGCTGGGCGATGTCGGACCGTTCGGCGATTTTCTCGAACCCCTCGGGGATATCACCGCCGAGGAGTTGCGCGACGCTTTTGGCCAACAAATCACGGCGCTGATCGAAGGCGGGGTGGACGCCATTTTGATCGAAACCATGAGCGACCCCGCCGAAGCGGTCGTGGCTGTGGAGGCCGCCAAAATTTGTGCGCCACAAGTGCCCGTGATCGTCTCGTTTTCTTATCAGAAAACCGGATTGCGCGAGTTTCGCACCATGATGGGCACGAGCGTGGAGGCGGCGGTGCGTGCGGCAGTGGAGGCGGGAGCGGACATCGTGGGCACCAACTGCGGCACCACCTTGAGTCTTGACGATTATGTCGAACTGGCCGGTCAACTTGTCGCCCTTGCTGGCGATTCTCGCGTCATGGTGCAGCCCAACGCAGGCTCACCGCGCATGGAAAATGGCCTGACCTGTTACGACGCGACGCCCGAGGAAATGGCGGCCACCGCCACCCGACTGCTCGATGCGGGCATACGGGTCATCGGCGGGTGTTGCGGCACCACCCCCGGCCACCTCGCCGCCATGAGTCAGGCGACTCGTGCGTGGCAGGCTAAGCGGTAATCCCGATTTCAGGCCATCCCGATTTCAGGCCATCCCGGCGCGCAGCACGTCGAGCGTGTGACGTCCAGGGGCTGAGGACATGAGATAGACACCGGCCCAGCCCTCACTCGCAAGCCAGCGGATTTGTTCGGCGGCGATTTCTTGGCCAATTTTTGCTTGGTCGGCCCGATCCGGGCTAGCGGCTAAGCGCAGGAGGACGGAGTCGGGAATGACGACCCCGGGGACCTGAGCCATGCGTCGGGCGTGATCGTGGCCGTTGAGCACCATGACGCCAACGAGGATGGGGGCGCGAGAACGAAACTTTTCCAACACCGCCAACGGCTCGTGGTGAAAAGCCGGCTGGGTCATGATATAATCGACGCCTTGATCGATTTTTTGCTCCAAGCGGTTGAGTTCACGATTCATATCTTGTGCCTCCGGTTCCACGCCGGCACCCAGCGTGAAATGCGTGCGGGGGTCTGGGTGTTTGCCAAGGGGCACACCGCCAAAATCGACCCCGGCATTCAGGCAACCATGGGTGAGGCGCAGCATCGCAATGGAGTCCAGATCAAACACCGCCGCCGAGCGCGGATAACTCGGCGACATTTTTGGCGGATCGCCGGTGATGAATAACACATTATGCACGCGGTTGGCATGATACCCCACCAACCGGCTTTGCACCCCCATCGCGTTCAGGTCGCGCCCGGTAAAGTGCGGAATAAGCTCTAACTGATCGCCCGTCGCTGCCGTCCACCCGAGACGTTCACGGATCAATGGAATGAAATCGGCCGGAGAAATCAGCGGAATGCCACGCGAGCCATCGGTGAAATCCACCGCATCCACCAATCCACTCGTCGCCAGCATGTCGATGAAATCCACCTTGTTGCCGAGAATTTTTTCGTCGGTGCCGCGCGGCGGCAGGGCTTCGATGCTCACCACAAATTCCCCATCCTTGAGCTTGCGTGAAAATTTCCCGTTAGACCGCTTTTCGGCGTCGCCCACAGGTGGCTGGGTGGCGGGCTGGCAGGGGGTTATCGTCTGCACGCGGACGTGGCGCGATTGCAGGTAGTTATGCATTTCTTGGATGTGGGCCGGGTGCATTTCGCAGCAGCCACCTAACAGGCGCACGCCGCGATCGGCCATGGTTCTGGCGATTTTACCGGCGTATTCCGGGTTGACCAAGGTCATGAGACGGCTGCCGATGCGTTGGAAGCCCCCGGCATTGGGCATGACCACCAAGCGCAGCGCCCCGGAGCGCACCGGTGCGCAGTCGTGGAGAGCATCGACAAACGCGCTGGCCTCCCATGGGGTGCAGCAATTCACGCCGGCCACGGCCACCCCGAGAGCGGCCATGCGGGTGACGAAGGTGACCGGGTCGGGTTCAAGGGGTTGCCCCGCTTGGGTCGGTTTCATGATCACCTCGGCAATCACCGGCGGCATATCGGGCAACGAATGAATCAGGCGGATGAGCGCCTCGAGTTGCGGTAGGGAATGGAAGGTCTCCAACAGAATCGCATCGGCTCCGGCCGCAGCTAGGATTTCGAGTTGTTCGCGATACCCGACTGCCACGGCATCCGCCGTCGTGAGGGGATGGGCCGTGGGGCCCACGGATGCCAGCACAAAACACGGGCCGACATCACCGTGCTGCGAGCGAAACCTGGCGATGGCCTGGCGGGCCACCTGCACCCCGGCCTGGTTGATGGCCGCGAGGCGCGATTCTAACCCGAAGGCAAGCAACTGCGGGCGGTTGGCAGCGAAGGTATTGGTTTTCAGGCATCGGGCACCGGCGGCGAGGTAGGCCAGGTGGACTTTTTCGATGAGATCGGGTTGGTCCAGGTTGAACGCCTCATAAACATGATTCGCTTCCGAGAGGCGTCCCGTCAGTTCAAAAAGGTAGGAGCCCATCGCTCCGTCGGCCAGCAGCGGTTGCTCCTGCAATGTGGTGAGAAAATCAGCCATGCGCCCGAGGTTTACCCCCATCGCGCGCATTAGTCAAAAGCAACGACCACAGAAACCCCAGCGCCAACAAGCCCGCCCCTATGGCAAACGCGTATCCAGAGGCTTGCGCGCCGTAGCGGTCTTTCAGCCAGGCCACGACTTGCGGGCCGACGATGCCACCGGCTGACCACGCCGTGAGAATACACCCGTAAAGCACGGGCATCAACCGGGGGCCAAACGTGTTGAGCACGAAGGCGGGCATGACGCCAAATCCACCGCCGTAACAAAGCAAAATGTAACAAATCAGCGCGCCAAAGAGCCAGGGATTGCTGGTGGCTCTGAGCGCGACAAACGCCAGCACTTGGGTGGCTAACATGAGGCGAAACGTGTGAAGCTGGCCAAGGCGATCGGACAGAGTGCCCCACGAGAAGCGGCCCAGGCCGTTGAAGACAGAACTCACGGCGATCAAGGTGGCCCCGCAGGCCGCCAACGCGACCGGGGTGGCCATCGGGTGGGTTGGTTTCCACAAATCTTGAAGCATGGGCGATTGGAAACTGATGATGGCGATACCCGCGACAATGTTGCTGAAAAATACCAGCCACATCAGCGCGAATTGCCGCGACACGAGATGGGGCCAAGCATTTTCGCCCGGGGTGATGGCAATGGTCGCATCCGGCGGGTTACGCAAAAACGCGGCCGCCACTAACCCGCCCCCACCGAGGATCAATCCACTGTAGGCAAAGATCATTGGGAGCTTGTTAGAAAATGCAACCACCAGTCCGGGAGCGATGCCCTTGCTCATCAGCAAGGCCCCAAAGCCAAATCCCATGACCACCATGCCCGTGACCATCCCTTTCTTGTCGGGAAACCAGCGCGCGGCTGTCGCCACGGGCGTCACGTAACCCAGACCCAACCCAATACCGCCAATCACGCCATACCCTAACCATAAGAGAGGCAGCGAATGGACGTGCAGCGCCAGCGCGGCAAGCCCGTACCCCGCCCCATAAAGCAGGCTTCCCGTCACGGCCAGTTTGCGCGGGCCGAGCATGGGCAGCAACACCCCGCCGACGGCCGCCGAGACGCCCAGGAAACCGATGGCCAGACTGAACGTCCAGGCGACCTGCGTGTGGCTCCAGCCATAGCCATCGACTAACGGTTGCTGAAAATAACTCCAAGCATAGACCGAGCCTAG
>JBDLWH010000129.1:0-3666 GCA_039804325.1 Verrucomicrobiota bacterium | reverse complement strand
GGACCTCCCCTGACAAAAGCTTGTTTCAGAATCGATAGGTAATAGTAAAGGGAGATGGCGCTCATGATGGCGGCCAAACCCACCAGCCATGTCAAGCCGGGTGTGCCGCCATGGGTGGATTCAGCCATGGCCGTGCTGAATAAGGCGAACTTGCCAACAAATCCGGCCAGCGGGGGAATGCCCGCCAATGAGGTAAGAAAAATTAACAGCGCCACGGCCTGCCACGGCGCGCGATGAACCAAGCCTGCAAAGGAGGTTGGCGCGTCATCACCGGAATCCCGCTCGACCGCTGCGGTCACGGCCAGAGCGCCGAGCGTGGCCAAACCATAGACGATCACATAAAACAATGCGGCACTTGCGGAGTTCTCTCCGTGGGCACTCAGTGCTACTAACAAGTAACCGGTGTTGGCGACCGCCGAGTAGGCCAGGAGGCGCCGAACGCTCGTCTGGGCGAGCGCCATCACATTGCCTAAGATCATCGACACAGCCGCCAGAACCGCCATCCATAACGACCAACCGGCAATGATGCCCCCCCACGCGGCGGACCCTGCAACGCCATGGAATCCAATCATCAAGAATCTGACTAACACCACCATGCCCACCACTTTGGATGCTGCGGCCACTAGCGCCACACTGGTAGCAGGTGCTCCTTGATAGACGTCTGGTGCCCAATAGTGGAACGGCGCAGCCGCTAGCTTGAATCCCAACCCCACCACCACCATCACCAATCCCGTAACGGCCAATGACGACGGCGGCCCTGATCCCAGCGCCGCGGCCACTCCCGTGAGCGTGGCCGCATGCGAAAACCCGTAAATGAGGCTCAACCCAAATAACAAAAATGCGGCGGATACCCCGCCAAACAGGAAATACTTGAGCGACGCCTCGCCGGAACGTGCCGTGCGCGAAAATCCGGCTAATAGATAGAGTGACAGGCTCGCGAGCTCCAGTGCGACAAACAGAAACAACAAATGGTTGGTTCCAGTGGTAAGCAGCAGTCCCGTGAGGGCAAAGAGCATCAAGGCGTAGAATTCGCCAGGTTGCGCGATTTCACGCCGAGCGGGTGGCAGCATCACCGCTAGCAACCCTAGAGCCAGCACCACCGCCTTGAAGAGTCGCGCCAGCGGGTCCATCACGATTAAGCCCGTGCCGCCATCCGCAGTCACTGGCACTCCCCACAACGCACAGCCTGCTAGCACCACTCCACCTGCGGCGATCCAAAGCGCTGCTCGGTGAGATATCGCCTTGCGGGATTTTGCTTCGACGGCCACGGCCACGCCTAGCAGCACCAGGGCGGTGACGACCAGCACGGCCTCGGGCAGTAATTGCTTCAATAGTGCGGAATAGTTCACGGTTGGGAAAGAATCGATTGGAACAAGGGCGAGCGCAGACCGTCATCAATAAGAGTGATCCACGGTTTCGGATAGAGTCCGATAGAAAGTGACACCGCCATGAGCAACGTGATGGCCGAAATCTCCGGCCACGTGAGGCGCGGCAACGGCTGGGCTTTCGCATCTGTCGCGCTTCTAACTGGGAAAAACGCCTTGTGCAGGGCACGCAGGGAAAACGCTCCAGTCACGACGATGCCAAATGCCACGGCAGGCATGAGCCACGGAGAAAACTGCCAGAGCCCAATGGCCACAGAGATTTCCGCGACAAACCCACTGAAGCCAGGCAGCCCCATGGATGCAGCCGTGGCTAGCGTGAAGCCCACCGCCGCACCCGGCAGAGTGCGCCATAAATCAAACTTCTGCAATGCGGTGAGATCGCGAGTGTGGGTGCGTTCATACACCACGCGTCCGGCGATTCCGAAGAGGAGCCCGGCGATGATGCCGTGGGAGATCATTTGCAGCACCGCCCCGCGCAGCCCCCAAGTGGTGCCAGCCGCCAAACCTAATAACACAAAACCCATGTGGCTCACACTCGAATAACCGATCACAAACTTTAGGTCTTTCTGTGAGAGTGCGGTTAGCGCGCCATAGACGATGCCCATGACGGCAAGTCCCGCGATGACCGGTTGCCATTGGTGGAAGCCTTGCGGAAAGAGTGGCAGCGCCACACACAGCGCGCCATAGGCCCCGAGTTTCATCACCACGCCTGCTAATAACATCGAGGCCGCCGTGGGTGCCGCTACGTGCCCCGTCGGTGCCCACGTGTGAAACGGCCAAATCCCCGCTAGCACCGCAAACCCTAGGAAGAGGATGGGGAATGCCCAAGATTGCAGGCTGGGCGAATAGTGAACGCTAGCTAAATAGGTGATATCAAAACTGGTTCCGCCGGCTGCGGCATAGGCAACCACAAGGCCAATCAAAATCAATGCGCTTGAGCCGATCGAATACATCGTGAGCTTCATCGCCCCGTATTCCTTGTTCGTTGATCCCCAAATGGCGATGAGCATGTATTTGGGCAAGATCACGATTTCATAACACACAAAAAGCAGAAACGCGTCGCGACTTAGAAACACCCCGTAAACGCCGCCGATGATAGTCATGAAAAACGCGAAGAACGCGCGCGGGCGACGCTCGACATTCCAAGAAAATAACACTCCAGCCACCGCCACCAATCCGGTGAGCAATAACAACGTGAGCGACAATCCGTCGGCCGCTAAATGAAACCGAATTCCTAATGCCGAAATCCACGGATGATCAAAAGACCAAACCGGACCTAACGGGTTGTTCAAGCGCTCCCAGCACGAACTCGCGGCAGCCACCACCCCGACGAGCGACGCACCCAGCGCGATGAGTCGCGACGTAATGGCCATGCGGGCGGGAAGCAGGAGCACCAGCACAGCTCCGGCGAAAGCAGATAGAATAGTCCAAGCGGGAGTCATGGGATAGGGTGGAGAAGTTCTAACAACCTTAGGGTGTCGCCGTTGATGCCGTGAAGTAGCACTTGGGGCCAGAGGCCGGGAATGAGGATGAGGGCAATGAGAGGGGCGAACAACCAGCGTTCGCCGAGAGTGAGGTCGCTCCACTTCGCCATGGCGGGGGAGAGCGGGCCGTGGAAAACCTTGCGAATGACGCGTAAGAGGAAGACAGCCGTGAGCAGCAAACCGATCAACGAGATGGCCGCCGACCATGGCACCAGAGCAAACACGCCGAAGAAGATGAGGAATTCGCCGACAAATCCACTCAAGCCCGGCAATCCTAACGAGGCAAACAACGACATGCCCATCAGGCCAGCCAAAACCGGCATGTTGGCTCGCAGGCCACCGAAGTCGTTCAAGCCGCGCGCGCCACCGCTGCGCATTTCCAGTAGGCCCACGCCGAAAAACAACGCGGTGGCGATGACGCCATGATTGAAAGCTTGCAACACCACGCCCGAAACCACGGAAGCCACCGCGCCATGGTTAGCCTGCGTCGCGGCAACTCCTGCCACTCCTAACACGCAATAACCGAGATGGTTAACCGACGAATACGCCAAAATGCGCTTTAGATCTTTTTGCGCCAGTGCCGCGATGGCACCTAACAACACTGTGGCCACTGCTAACCCCGTCAACCACGGAGCGAGCCCGGGTAACACCTCGGAGAAAACCGGTAAAAACACCCTGAGCAAACCAAAGACGCCCATTTTTGAGAGGAGACCAGTGAGTAGAATGGTGACCGGAGTGGGAGCTTCGGCATAGGCGTCGGGTAACCAAGCGTGGAATGGGACCACGGGGATTTTCAC
>JBDLWH010000128.1:0-11131 GCA_039804325.1 Verrucomicrobiota bacterium | reverse complement strand
AGATGGGTTTCTCGGGCAGCGATGGCGGCTGCCTAGTTTGCAGGCTGGCCCATGCGCATGATTAACTCGGCTTGAGGAAGCCCAGCGAGCTGAGCCGCCAGTTTTTCCGCGTCTTTGACGCGCGAAGCGTCGGGGGTCTTATCGACCGTGGTATCGCCATCGCCAAAATGTTTGTTCGTAAAGTCGCGCATCGATTTTTCCGCCTTAGCGAGTTCGAGTCCATTGGGCACGGTGGCCATCAGGACCGCGGCATCGCGCTGAACCGCTGGCTCGCCGGGGAATTTGGTCAGCACCTCGCCCCAATGATAGGCGCGCCACGGTGTGCTAGAGGCTTGTTTTTTGGCCCAATCGAGTTGTTTGCTAGAAAACGCGAGTCGCAGAGCATCGAGCGTCCGGGCTTTCGAGCGTTCGAGGATGTGGGCATAAACTTCTGCTAGACCGTCTTGAATGAACTCGGCCTCAGCCCAATCGTGGTTTCCCACAAACCAGATGAGGCGGATATCCTTACCAAATTCCTTGTGGGACTTCACCGCTTCGCGCCGGTTGAAATCGTTGGTGCCGATGAGGCTGCAGATGGCGATATCACTGCGTAATTTCGCCTGGCGAAACGTCTTTTCCTTGAGATAGCCCCCGCTGCCAGACCCGCATGCCAACACGCCTGCTATGTTTTTGTCCATTTCTGCCATCAGATAGGCCATGCGGCTCCCCCCGGACATCCCTGAGGCAATGGCCACCTTCTCTAGCACGGGAACCCGCGCATACACGTCCTTGAGCATCGCCATCATCGCCAAATCTGAATCGGCAAAATCATTCTTCGACTCGCAGGATGCGGCTAAAATCATTCCAAGTTGCTCGGCTGCTGGGAGATAACGATTTAACGTCGCTTGAGACAACCTTCGCCTCTATCGTAGTGCCCGCCGTGCTCGTCCACGTGTGCCAATCATCCGCCGCTAGGGATTCTCCACATCACATAAGCGTGATGCCCACCGGGCAGTGGTCGGAGCCTTGCACGTGCGGTAATATCGACGCCCCGGTGACGCGATGAAGAAATGGCGTGGAAACCCCGAAATAATCAATGCGCCAACCGACATTCCTCTGGCGCGCGCCCCCTCGGTAAGACCACCACGAATAGGCACCCGTTAGATCCGGGTGCAAGTGTCGGAAGGTGTCCACAAATCCAGCGTCTAGCAACTTGTTGAAGCTGGTGCGCTCCTCATCGGAGAAGCCCGGGCTATGGCGGTTTTCCTTAGGCCGAGCGATATCGATTTCTTGATGGGCGACGTTTAGATCACCGCAGAAAACTACCGGTTTGTGCGATGCCTCATGAGCGAGGTGCGTGCGAAAGACGTCGTCCCATGTCAAGCGATAGGGCAGGCGTCGCAGGCCATCCTGTGCGTTAGGAGTATAGACATTGACGAGAGTGAAATCGTCATACTCTAACGTAAGCACGCGACCCTCGCGGTCATGATCGTGATGACCGAGCCCGACGCGCACTGCTAGCGGCTTGATACGCGTAAAGACGGCCACCCCAGAATACCCGGGTTTGTCCGCAGAGTTCCAATACGCGTGATAACCGGCGAGCTCCAATGGCAGTTGCACCTGCTCTGGGCGTGCCTTGGTTTCCTGCACGCACAGGATATCAGGTTGTTCGGTGGCGACCCACTCGCCAAAACCCTTGCCAAGCACCGCACGGATGCCGTTGACGTTCCACGATAGTAATTTCATGGGCGTGAGCATTCGGGGGATTGCGCCGGTTGGCAAGCGGCGACTTTGGTCATGGTGTCGCGCCCGCCGATCCGGTTACAGGAGGGGCGACGCTAACGGATGCGGGGCGGGGCCCGTGCTGGTGGGTCAGTTGTTGCGGTTGGCTCGGGTGAAGCGGAAAATCCCTTTTGATGGCTTCGAGTTTTTTTTGGTTAGCGCTGAAATAACGGCCCGCCTGGATGGCACGTGGAGCGTTTTTGATGAGATGCCATAAGCTCCATCGGTGTTGCCATAACCGTTTAGCAAATCGCCGCCGATACGCCTTGCTGTCGTAAAAATGCCGGACGTGCCAATTATAGAGCGCATCCATTTCCTCGCGCGAGGCAAAGCCTTTAGGTAGAAACACAAAGTTGAGGCAATTCATAAGTCGCCAATCCTCGTGAAACTCTCCGGCTTCGCCGCTCACGCATTCATCCCAAATCGGCGCGCCATAGAGTGGGCTGAACTTGGTCATGTTCATTTCATCGAGATCGAGCGAGAGGACAAACTCGCTAGTGGTTTTGACGGTGGCGGGGGATTCTCCGGGCAGGCCGAAGATAAACAATCCCTTGGCACGCAATCCAGCGCCATGAATGCTTGCCACGGTCTCACACACCGATTCCAAGGACACCCCAACCTTGTGGCGGCGCATCATGGCCGGATCTGCCGACTCCACCCCCATGGAAACCATCAGCGCCCCGGCCTGCTTCAAAAGTCGCAACATCTCGTCAGAGGTATGGCCAGTGCGAATCGCACAGTTGAATTGCATGCCTAGCGGCTTATCAATGAGCAGTCGGCATAACTCGTTCACGCGGTGCGGCTGGGCGGTGAAAAGGTCATCGTAAAAGTTAATATGATAAACCCCGAAGCGGTCGCGCAGATGCTTCATGTGGTCATAGATATATGATGCCGAATTAATCTTATATAAGTGCTGAAACACCGTGCGATCACAAAATGAACAACTGAAGGGACATCCGCGCGAGGTGACCATGGTGGCTCCCCAGCGCTTCACATAAGAAAACAACGGCAAATGATACCCCTGCGGAAAACCTATCAATTTTTCATAAGCGGGAAATGGCAACTCGTCCAGATTGAGAATGCGTGCTCGGCGCGGATTAGTGATAGAGCGCCCGCCATCCCGATACACCAGATTGAAGATATCACATGGGGCCATGCCATCGGCCAGATCTAGCATCATTCCTTCGCCCTCGCCGATGCACAAGAAATCGATTTCGGGGAAATGATCTAGCAGCGTAGCGCCGAGGGAGGAAGCATGCACATTGCCGAAGACCACCTTGATGAGCGGATGACTGCTCTTGATGAGGCGAGCAAGTTCAACGGCATCCATGAACGCCGAAGTCGTCGCGGAAAACCCGACCACCTCGGGCTGGGTGGCGAGTATCATCTGCGCGTTAGCCTCGAGGCTTGGCGGCGAGCACGGCCCAAGGCAATCGTGAACTGCGGTCGGGTGGCCGTGTTTTTCGAGCCAAGCGGCTAGAGTGAGAATGCCGATAGGAATCATGCGGTTAGCCAACACCGAGAAGTCTGGCTGGCCGGGAACAAAATTAAAACCGGCGGGATGAACCAAGGTGATGCGCATGGAGTGTAGTAAAAGAAGGTTACGAGATGCATGGAGCTGACCGGCCACAGCAAGCAGAGCGTTCATTAGAGATGGCGCGTGGTTGGTGACAGGACATGGTGCGAGTCGACGCAGGCTAACCATCACCATCACATTGCAAAGAAATTTGTTCGGATTTTTGTGACGGGTGACGGCCACACTCAGGCGCGAAGCTATACGATGGTCATGATGGCACCCCGCAAGTTTTTCTAGCAAGATCCTTCACAACGATTGCTTGACACAGAGCGACTCCCGACCAAGCTCGCCAAAAAATTTCCCAGTCACTTCATGCCGCAAACTGCAATCACCACTGCTTATTCTCACCGCCGATTCCCGATTTTCATTTTGGTTATAGCCACCAAGTTCAGTCTGAATTTGCCGATCGTCCGCCGTTGTTCTCAAGAGATAGCTCATGTTTGAAGCCCATCCGCCGCCCCAAATCGCCCTTTCTTTTGGTTCCTCGTTCATGGGCTTTGCGGCGCACTTAGGCTTCCTCCGTGAGTTCATCAAGGGTGGACGCGCCCCCGTGGCCGTCGCGGGCTCCTCGGCCGGGGCCATCGTCGCCGGGCTTTACGCCGCCGGCCTCAACCTCCCCCAGATAGAAGAGGCGTTGCTGCGCCGCAATCCGCGTGGATATTTTTGTGAATGGGGCTTGCCGCTGCGCATCCTTGGCATGGTGGTCGGGTGGCGTGGCGTGCCGGCCATCGTGGAAGGAAAAAAATTACGTCAATTGCTCATGGAGTTAGTCGGTGATCGCCGCATCGAAGACTGCTCGCACGCCAAACTTCATATCGCCGTGACCAATTTTTGCACCCATCAGGTTGAACTCCGCGACCATGGACCGCTAGCAGATACGATTCTAGCAAGCTGTGCGCAACCCGGCATGATAGGGCCGCGCCGAGTGGAGGGCCAGTTGTTATGGGATGGCGGGCTGGGCAATTCGGTGCCTATCGAAATGTGGATTGACGATCCGATAGTCACGCACATTGTGGCGCACAGCTTACTCCATGACCACCAAGTGCGCGCCCGCAAGAACTGCCATCACTACAATTTCGCCGGAGCCATGATGGCTGGGCATCAACTCACTGCCGACGAACTCCTGCGATGGAAAGCGGAACTGGCACGACGCACAGGCAAGATTGTGCATTCCATTGAGACCATTACTCCGCGCCCGCGCTTCAGTATTCCGCTCACGCCCCCGCCGCCCAAGCCTTGGCCTGAGCACGCACAGGATCTGATGGAGTTCGGCGCGGTCTCGGCCCGAAAGCTCTTATTAACACTCTAAAGGATGACTCGCATTCGATATGGCATTGTGGCTCTGTTAGTTCTTGCCTTCGGTGCGCTGGGTCTGACCCGTCTGAGTTTCAACGTTGACCTGCTCACGTTATTACCGCGCGACCTGCCGGGAGTTGCGGCCACTGTGGATTTTCAAAAATTTCATGACCGCGCGGATGAATTGCTCATCACGTTGCAGTCCTGCGACGGCACCGATGTCGGCGAGTTCACCGCACAACTCGCCGATCACCTCCGGGCCGCCCCCGGTCTGACAGGTGGCGTTCAATACGAACCCGCCTGGCGCACGGCCACTGCGGGATTGTCCGAGCTCACCGCCCATGCTTGGCTCAATGCCCCGCCTGAATCGTTGCTCAAACTCGAAGCGCAACTCGCCCCGCCTCAGATCGACCCATGGCTGCAATCCCGGCTGGGCTCGATTTCCGAATCTCTCAACCCGCTGACCACCGCGCTCGGGTCGCGTGATCCGCTAGGTTTTGGCAGCATTTTATCAGAAGCGTTGAGTGCCGGTGCCGACCTCAACGGCAGCGACGGATTTGCCAGTGACGACGGTTCGTTTCATCTCATCAAACTCAAAACCGGGCGCTTGTTGCGCGGTTATCGCGAAAACGCGCAATGGTTCACTCAAGTGCAGTCGGTGGTGAACCAATGGCAAAAATCCCAACCCGATGCCGTTGCCATCAAAATCGCCTATACCGGCAGTCCCGCTTTTGAATCGGAAATCGGCACGGGCATGGAAAATGACATGAGCCAATCGCTCGGTGGCATCACCTTCATGGTGGGTTTTCTCTTCTGGTTGTTTCACCGGCGCCTTCAGCCGTTATTCTATCTGATGTTAGCCATGGTGGTGACTGGTTTACTCACCCTGGGCGTGGCGGGCTTGTCATTGGGCGCGCTTGACGTGATGTCGATGGGCTTTGCGGCCATCCTCATGGGCATGATAGAGGATTTCGGCGTGATGGGCCTGCATGAGGCGATGAGGCGACCGACCGACGGATTTCGCGCGATTCATACGAGCGTGTTTCCATCCATTGCGTGGTCGGCGCTGACATCGGCCGCAGTGTTTGGCGCGCTAGGCTTGAGCACGCTGCCAGGCATTGCGCGCATGGGCATGCTCACCTCTTTGGGCATCCTGATCGGTGCCGTCGTGATGTTATATGGTTTTCTGCCCTTGGCCATGCGGCACAGAGGGTCGCACCCTGTCGCTCTCACATCGCCTCGCAATCCCCGACGGGCAAGCTGGCCCGGCTGGCTCGCATTGATTCTCTTATTGTTCAGCTTAGGCTCACTGGCGCTGCGCGGCCTGCCTAGTGTCAACAACCATACCGGAGTCCTGCGACCGCGTCATTGCATGGCGTTTGCCGCGCTGCTCGATGTGCAAAAACAATTGCAACCCGATCAGGCTAACACTCTCTGGCTACCCGTTCTCATCCACGCCCCAGACGCTCCCCAACTCGCTGCTAGCCTGCACCAACTTGAAGGGAAGCTCACCGCCGCCAAGGCCGAAAAGCGCACGCTCGGTCATCTTCTGCCATCGGCATTCGTGCCCGACCCGACACGCCAACTCGCCAATCTCCCGGTCTTGATCCGCCTCGCTGCCCAACAAGAGCGCCTGCTACGAGCTTTGGATCAAGCGGGGTTCACCACCGAGGGCATGACGTATTCGCGCAGCATCCTAGAAACCTGGGCCCATTGGGGACGCGAGCTGGCACCCTCGACGCGTTGGCCATCGGATGATGTGCTAGAAAATTTGGCTGGGCCGGTGTTACGGCGAGACGCCGATGGCATCACGGCCTGCGGATTCGTCTTGTTACCAAAATCCGCTCATTTGTTTGAATCGACTATTCTATCGGAAATCCAACAGGATGGCTGCGTGCGAATCGGTGGGTTTGATTACCTCAGTGCACACCTCAAATCCCTGCTGCGCAGCGAGGTCAAGCGTGTCTTGCTTCCCGCTGCGGCAGTGCTAGGCATCCTGTTTTTTCTGGTATTTCGCAATAGTCGCGAGCGGCTCATGGCCGTCGGGTCGCTCGTTTTCAGTGCGGTGCTCTTATTGGGCGTCATGAGTGCCACGGGCATGACGTGGAACTTTGTCAACATCGGTGCCGTGCCCCTGAGCCTTGGCCTTGGCCTAGATTTCAACATTCACATGATCCACGCGTTGCGCGAACGCGGTGCCGATGGCCACGGCATTGGCCGCGCCCTAGCGTATTGCGGGTTGTCCACAGGCCTCGGTTTCGGGGCGCTCGGACTATCCGATAATGGAGGCCTGGCCAGCTTCGGCCAAGCCTCTATGATTGGCGTGCTCGCCACCCTGCTCACAGCCGCCTTCTTTGTTCCTTGGGCCTGGCGCGCCCTCACCGTTCACCACCACCGCTTTGGATAAACTTGAATAGAGTGACAGACAAATGATTCAATGTTGAGCCGGTTGCACAGCGCGCCTTGATCAAAGCGCTCCGCGTTTGGCGCGGCGAAGCAGCACCTCGTAGCGTTTTTCGAGCTGAGTCGCCCGTTCCGGTTCACCGGCTGTCCGATAGTAGCCGCAGATCATCTGGCAGATTGACGCCTCGGTCTTGGATCGGAAAAAGTCCGTGCTGCCGGTTTCCACGACACGCTTGAACGCGAGTTCGATATCGCGAGCGGCCTTGTGAGCGAGTTCCTTGTCGTCTTTGAAATAACTGAAATAGTCCTCGGCCATCATTTTGAAGCCAGTGATGCTACCGCCGTAGTCGCGCAGAGCTCTATCGTATAGGCGGCTAATCGCTTGTTTGGCATCTGGGGCGCCGAGTTTGACGATGACCTCGGCTTCGCGTTTGAGTGAAGAGGCGATGAGATCTGCTTGTTCGCCGGAATAGCGCTCGATGCGCCGGCGTTCGCTCGAGAGCGCGCGCTGAGCGTCACCTGCGGCACCATAGGGAAAGATATATTCCGCTTCGGCCTTGGCGGCCAAGTCGGCCATGCGTGGGTTATTTTTGAATTCGCGGCGCATGTCTTTGGCGAAGGTTTGCCACTCGGCGAGGTTGTTAGGTTCTGGAGGGCTCCCCGCGATCTTTGTTTGGCTAACTAGCAGGTGAAACCACGCCTGCCAGGTTTCGACGAACGAGCGGCCCATGCTGTTAGCAAGGTGGATAGTAGCGGCGTTGTCGGGGGCATTGTTCGAGGCGGCAAAGAAATCTGCTAACCATAGGTGTCGGTGAACGGCCAGAGTGACCACCGCGCTCTGGTGCATGCGATCGTTCCAAAGCAGAATTTCCTGTTCGCTGAGGGATGAGCCGGTTTGCGGGTTAGCGGCTTGGCCATTGGAGGCACCGGCGACGCGGCCCACGCCCGTTGTCCATTCGTTAGCATCAATTTTCAGGGCGGCCCATGCGTGGCCGCCGAGATTGGTTTCGCCTGCGATGGTCATGGCGGGGATGCCTTGGGCGCGGGCGGTGTTGACGCAGAAATACGATTGGTCACCGCAGATGCCGCCCTCCTTGAGAATTTCAGCAAACGAATACTCCTTGTAAGGATCGATGCCTTTGACAGCGCGTTCCATCAAATATCTGATCATGCCATAGGCCTGCCCCCACTTGTTCCGGCGCAACTGCATTTTGTTTAGCGACCATTCCATTTCGGAGGTCGTGATCGGAGCGCAGACGACCCAGACGAGGTCGCGAGCCGATGAATGATGGACCGGGGCGGCGAGTTTGCCCGATTCGTTTTTTTCGACGAACCAGAAATAGCGCTTCAAAGGGTTGACGGATGACTCCACGCCATATTCGGCCTTGCCGACGGAATGAGGAATGGTCACCGGGTGGTCAAAAACCACCGCGCAGGCCAGCGCGAGGGGGAAGTATTTCTGATACTTATCCTTGTTAACTGGCCAGACGTCCATGAGGGCCTTGAGCACCTTGCCGGCGTCATCCATGGGATCGATGGTGAGCAGTAATTCCTCCATCGCCTCGTTGTGATGCAAAAGCCACAGGAACATAGATCCCGTGTAACTATCGGTTACCAACGCGGTGATTTCAGATTCGGAAAAGCACCCGAGGGTTTTCCAGCGCAACAACGCCTGATAGATTCCCTTTTCGCGCCACACCGAATCAAACCGATTGACGCCCCGGCCCGGGGTTAGTTTCAAGAGGCCAGCAGTGATCGATTTGGCTAACAACTCGCGATAACCGTTCCACTCCTTACGGTTGCATGCGCGAACGAGCAAAGCCTCGTCGCGTTCGATAGCGGCATCGCGCTGGGATTGGAGGCCAACGAGCAGCAAGGGTGGCTCGGCAGCGATGGGTTCGGCAGCGCGAGGTTCGGCAATACCGGGCGGTGGCTCGGGGGCGGGTTCAACCTGGGCCGTGGCAGATACTGGAGGCGGCGTGATCTCGGGCTGCGGGGCGGAAACCGGGGGCGTTGGGGGAGTGAGCTTTGTGCGAGGCGTCTCGGCGATGGGGGCGGGCATGGCCGCTGAGGTGGCCTGGCGCGAATCAGATTCCTTGATGGGCGCGGGCGGGGTGCTCACAATCTGATAGGCAAAACCCGCTAGACCCACGAGCACTAGCACCTGCAAAATCGGGACGAGCGGGTTTTTGCGTTTTGGGCGCTTGGCGCGATGGGGCGTGCCTTTAGAAAATTGCGGGCGTTGCGGCAACGGTGGGCCAGTGGGTCTCAACGGGGGTTTCGTATTCATGACAAATGGGTCTTTGGCGATGGCATCTGCCCGATCACCTCAAAGCGTGTAGAGGGTGCCACGCTCATCGGGGCTATGCAATCAGGATTCCCGCCTCTCAGAGCCTATTGGCTACTCGGCCTGTCGTTCGAACAATGACGCTTTTATCAGTAAGCACGCACTGGCATGCCCCGGCTCTTGTGTGCAAGTTATACCCGATCGAGATCCTCGATCTATGAATCGTTGCCTGAAACTACATCCACATCCCATGCCCACCCACGCGCGTCCGCTAAAAAGCGCATCTCATTCCAACCCTCACCTTTATCCCGCCATGAAAACGATCCCTCGTACCGCTCTAACCACAACCCTCATCGCCGCAAGCGCGCTCATCTCGTCTGGTACACCGCCAGTGAAAACTCCCTCATTGATTCCAGCAGTGCCTGTGGGGGTGCTGTCGGCCAATCAGAATGTGGTTCAGACTGGCACCAACCCCGTCCTCACATGGAACATTCTTTATCCCAGCAAGGTGAGTGACTTGGTGGTGGTGCAACCCCCGGGCACACTCCTTCTCCAAAGCTCGATGTATGTCACCGTAGAGATGGTGGGCACCAGCGTCACCAAAACCGGAACCGCCCCGAGCACGCCAATCGCCACTGAGGCACGGGTCAGCCTGAACGGCGGCTCATACGAACAACTATTTTACGGCACGCAGGCCGACGTGAAGCCAGCGGCCCCGCTATACACGAAGAAAGTGGAACCTAACAACAAGATAGATTTTGGTGGTAACTATGTGGAAAACGGTGTCAGCGGTCCGTTTTACACTAGCAACAGTGCCAACCGTCAGATCGTAACACTCGTCAACGGTGACACGCCACCCACCACTTTTCCGCTTTATCAATCATCGACGTTAGGGAATCATCTCAAGCCATTTTTGAATGGCGCCGGGAAGGTGAATATCGGCCCCTTGAGCGTTCTTGTTCTGATGGAGTTAGGGCAAACCAACCACAACAATAGGGGATTCGACCTGCAAGACCAAGTGCTTTTGGTGACCTTCAGCAGCAAACATCCAAATAACGGCAACGGCAACAACCTCGATGGCGTGGATAGTTCCAACCCTGGTAAGGGACATGGCGGACCTAACGGCATGATCGACCCCTCCGGTGGTGTCGATGACGAAATCAAGATGGTACCGTGATTGCCCGCCTGATGAACGAACCCAAAAGCCCCATTCCCATCTGACATGTCGGCTTAACCGCACCCCAACAGAAACTCACCTCCCATGAAAACCTTTGCCTATTGCCTGATAAGCGCCAGCTTGCTATGCCCCACGAATGGCTGGTCGCAGATCGTGACCTACACGAACTTTATCCGTCAGGTCCAATATCCCAGCAAAGTCGTGTGGGATGCCTCAGTGGCATCAAACGGCGAACAATTCTCGAATTTGGCCATCGACACGGGTGGGGCGAACTTTGAATTGTGGACGGTCACATCCCCGGCGGTGGCCAGTTACCTGCTGAGCAGCACTTACGTGACGTCGTATATGCTGAAAGGGACGATAACGATCACCTCGGAGGACAATACTTCCGACATTCCACGCACGCGTGCGGATCGTCCGTTTTATGTTAGTGTGGCTGTTAGCGGGCTGCGCACCGGCGAGTTAGATCCCTTGCCGTCCAAAAGCGTCAAATTTCTCAGGCATGTGCAGTCCTACGGTGAGAATGGCACAGGCGTCGGGATTGATCAGTCACAGGCCCTCCTAATCACCCAGTCGTCGATCAGTACAAACAGCACAGAGCCATACACGTTTCTGATCAATGCTGTGCCTG
>JBDLWH010000127.1:0-4544 GCA_039804325.1 Verrucomicrobiota bacterium | reverse complement strand
CCAGCTCACGCCAAAAACTTCAAGACTCGCTTGTGCTCGTCCACGGGGGCATGGCCCAGAACGTCGGGCCTATTCTCGAAATGGTGACCGAGAAATACTTGCTGCGCAGTGGGGCGGAATGGGAGGCACGTTTGCAAACCCACGGCATTCTGGAGCGCATCCTCGAAGCCCTCCAACGCGGTGACATCGAAGCCATTGGAGCGGCCACCACCGAGAATTTCACCGGTCCGATTCAGACGATCATTCCATGGGCGGGCAATCTTTACACCGAAACTCTCATCGAAAAAACCCGCGAGCACTTCGGCAAGGATTTTTGGGGGTTTTGGATGCTAGGCGGCATGGCCGGAGGCGGCATGGGGTTTATGTTTGCCCCGCAGCGCAAGACCGAAGGCCAAGCGTTCCTTCAAAAAACCATGTCCGAAACCAAGCACGCATTAGCCGCCGCGCTCCCCTTTGCCATGGAGCCGGTCGTCTATGATTTCGCCATCAACGAACGCGGCACTTGGGCGGATCGCCTAACCGGCAAGGACGCCCTCATGCCCTCGGGTTACTATCGGTTTGTGGTCCCCTCCCAATTGCGCATGGACCGTGACGCTCTGGGCGCCCCGCGCCTGGCCGAACTCGACCACTTTGCCGCCGCCTGCCGCACCCGCCCGGATCTGCGCGGCATGGTTCACTCGCTCTTTGAGGCGATTTTTCCCCATGGAAACGCACACACCGCCTCGCGCGATATCCTCGCTGGCTTGCTCACCAGATACGGCTTCGACCACGCCCTCCATGAACAAATCCGCAACGACCTCAAGACCGGTCGCATCGGACTCTCCCAGAATCGTCTGCCCGCTAACACCGTCATCGAAGACGTCCAAGAGGGAGACCTAACCGACGCCAGGACCGTCGGCTCCCTGCCAGATCACTTGCGCGAACTCGGCCTCAGAGCGTTACACCACGGCGAGGTCGCCGTCGTCACCCTCGCGGCGGGTGCCGGAACCCGATGGACCCAGGGCGCGGGCGTCGTGAAAGCCCTCCATCCGTTCTGCAAATTCAGTGGCCGCCACCGATCGTTCATCGAAACCCACCTCGCCAAAAGCCGCCAATGCGCACGCCTCTGCGGCACGCCGTTGCCTCATGTGTTTACCACGAGTTATTTCTCGCACGACGCCACGCGCGATTTTCTCGACCAGCATAACCAGTTCGCCTACCCGGGGCCACTCATGCTCTCCGAAAGTCTCTCCATCGGCTTGCGCACCATCCCCACCGTGCGCGACCTGCGATTTGCCTGGGAGGAAATGCCCCAACAAACGCTCGACGTCCAGCAACAAAAAATGCGCGATAGCCTGCAAGGCGCGCTCTGCCACTGGGCGCAAACCACTGGCGAGGCCTCTGATTACACCGACAATCTCCCCCAACAATGTCTGCATCCCGTCGGCCATTGGTATGAAATCCCTAACCTATTACGCAACGGAACCCTCGCGTCGCTACTAGACCAACGCCCGAATTTGAAAACCCTCGTCCTCCATAACATCGACACCGTCGGCATGAACGTGGACCCCGCGCTGTTAGGACTCCACCTCTCCAGTGGCGCTGGCCTCACCTTCGAGGTCATCGCTCGCCGACTTGATGACCGCGGCGGCGGCCTCGCCCGGGTCAACGGCTCGCCGCAACTCGTCGAGGGCCTCGCCATGCCTCGCGAACAGGACGAATTCCTCCTCACCTACTATAACAGCAATACCTGTTGGATCGACATCGACGCCCTGCTCGTCGCCTTCAAACTCACCCGTGCCGACCTGAGAAACTCGGAGAAAACTGCGGCGGCCATCCGCTCGCTTGCCACGAAGATGCCTACCTACATCACTCTCAAAGAGGTGAAAAAACGCTGGGGCCACGGCCAAGAGGATGTCTTCCCGGTCTGCCAGTTCGAAAAACTCTGGGTCGATATGAGCCACCTGCCGGCCATTCAAACACGCTACGTCGCCGTGGCGCGCCAGCGCGGCCAACAACTCAAGGACCCATCGCAACTCGACGGCTGGCTTCGCGACGGCTCGGCGGCTTACGTCGAGGAACTCTGTGATTGGGAGTAAAGTCCATGGATGGGCAAGGGCGTCACAGTTGGCAGCTTGGGGCTACGACCACCGGTTTCACCCGCCACACCCGCCTGCAGTAGTCGCGGATGGAGCGATCTGACGAGAACTTGCCCATGCGAGCGACGTTAAGGATGGACATCCGTGTCCATGCCTGCGGCTCACTCCAGAGACGACTGACCCGATCCTGACAGTCCACATAGGATGAGTAATCCGCCAGTAACAGGTAGGGGTCGCGCCAGAGCAAGTTGTCCACCAGCGGTTGAAACAACCCGCGATCTCCCCCCGCCAATGCCCCGGAGGCCATGAAATCGAGCACCTCGCGGAGCCTCGCGTTTTTCTCATAGTATGCGTGAGGGTCATATCCGGCGTCCTGGATGGCCTGGACTTGACCAACAGTGAGTCCAAAGAGGACAAAATTTTCCGCGCCGACCTCGTCGCGGATTTCCACATTGGCACCGTCGAGGGTGCCTATGGTCAGTGCGCCATTGAGCGAGAACTTCATATTTCCGGTGCCGGAGGCTTCCTTGCCGGCCATAGATATTTGTTCGGAGAGATCGGCCGCCGGATAGATATGCTGTGCGTTCTTCACATTGAAGTCGGGTAAAAACACCACTTTGAGTCGCCCGCGAACCGCTGGGTCATGGTTGACGACCTCTGCCACCGCGTGAATCAACTTGATGATGAGCTTTGCCATGACATATCCCGGCGCGGCCTTGCCCCCGAAAATAAAAACCCGCTCGGGTAGGTCGGCCTGACTATCGCCTTTTAGCCGCAGATAGAGCGTGAGAATGTGAAGCACGTTGAGGTGTTGGCGCTTGTATTCGTGAAGGCGCTTGGCCTGGATGTCGAAAAGGGCTTCGGGATTCACTTGAATCCCAGTACGCCGCTCGATGATGACGGTGAGCTCACGCTTGGCCGTGAGTTTGACTTCACGCCACTGCTCATGAAATTTTGG
This sequence comes from Verrucomicrobiota bacterium, assembly GCA_039804325.1. Classification (GTDB taxonomy): domain Bacteria; phylum Verrucomicrobiota; class Verrucomicrobiia; order Verrucomicrobiales; family Akkermansiaceae; genus Luteolibacter. The sequence goes on along the minus strand of JBDLWH010000127.1, from coordinate 1,508 downwards.
GTCGGTCGCCAGGCGTTCTAACTGACGGAGTTGATCCAAATCTCGCAGCCAGTCATCGCCCAAGCACCGGGTTATCAAGCCAGCCAGCGGCGGATTGCTCACGGCCACAAACCGGCGCGGACTCACCCCGTTGGTCACATTGCAGAACTTCTCTGGCCACAGCGCCGCAAAGTCATGCATAACCGTCCTAACTAATAGCTCAGAGTGCAGTTGAGCCACCCCATTAACATGATGGCTGCCCACCGTAGCGAGATGGGCCATACGCACATACCGGTCGCCGGTTTCATCAATGAGCGACATGCGGGCCACCCGGGCGTCGTCACCCGGAAATCGTGCTCTAACTTCCGCTAGAAACCGCTCGTTAATTTCATAGATGATCTCCAAGTGGCGCGGCAGAAGTTGGCCGAACATTCCCACCTGCCATTTTTCCAGCGCCTCGGGGAGTAAGGTGTGGTTAGTGTAGGAGAAGCAATGGCGAGTGATATGCCAAGCGGGATTCCAGCTCATCTGGTGCTCGTCGATGAGGAGTCGGAGTAACTCGGCCACGGCGATAGACGGATGTGTGTCGTTAAGTTGAACGGCCCATTTTTTGTGAAACTGCTCCAACGGGTAACCTAGTAACAGATGCACGCGTATCATGTCTTGAAGGGAACACGTGACAAAAAAGAATTGTTGTTGGAGGCGCAGCGTCTTGCCCTGGAGGATTTCATCGTTTGGATAGAGAACCTTGGTGATGTTTTCCGAATGCATCTTGTCTTCAACCGCTCGGTAATAATCGCCGTGGTTGAAGGCATCGAAATCAAACGACTCGACCGCTTCGGCCTTCCAAAGACGCAGCCGGTTGCAAGTGCCCACCCGATAGCCTAGGATAGGCGTGTCGTAGGCCACGCCTTTAACCACTGCGTCTGCCACCCAGCGCACACGCAAACACCCGTGCTCGTCGGTCGTGCAATCCGTATGACCACCGAACTTCGCTTCATAGGCGATCTCAGGCCGGGCTATCTCCCACGGATTCCCAAAGCGCAACCACTTGTCGGTGCTTTCTACCTGCCACCCGTCCTTGATTTTCTGATCAAAGATACCGAATTCATAGCGAATGCCGTAACCGACGGCGGGAATTTCGCTGCTGGCTAACGAATCCATATAACAGGAAGCCAAGCGACCAAGACCACCATTGCCAAGGCCCGGCTCTTCCTCCTGATCGAGCACGACATCGAGGTCCATGCCGAGCGAGCTCATGGCCTGCCGAGTGGCTTCAGTGAGCCCCAGATTGAGTAGATTGTTAGCCAGATGCGGGCCTGGCAAGAACTCCGCAGAGAAGTAGGCCACCACCCGTGCGTGCTGGGATGCGTAAGCCGTGAGTGTTCGAACGCCTTGTTTGAGCACTCGGTCGCGCACCGTCAGCGCCCATGCATGATAGGCGTCCTTGTCGGTTGCGGCGCTCGGCACGCGCCCCAATGCGCAGTGAAGGTTGTCGAGAAATGCTTGCTTGAGTGCCGCAACGCTCA
>JBDLWH010000126.1:0-3275 GCA_039804325.1 Verrucomicrobiota bacterium | reverse complement strand
TCGGCACCATCGCTGGCGTCTCTGCCTTCCAAGTCCACTTTGGCAGCTCCTCGGTCCTCACCCCTGGCGACGACCCCGACGCTCTCGTGGCCATGAACCCCGCGGCCTTGGCCGTCCACCTCCGCGACCTCGTCCCTGGTGGTCTCTTGATCGTCAACTCTGCCGCCTTCACCACCGAGAATCTTGCCATGGCCGACTTCTCGTCCAACCCACTCGAAGATCCGGATATCCAGCGCCAATACGAGGTCGTGCCCATCGACATCACCGGCCTTGCCCTCGAAGCCCTCAAGGAATCCCCCTTGACCCATCGCGAAAAACTCCGCGCTAAAAATTTCTTCGCCCTCGGGTTTACCTACTGGGTTTATAGCAGACCCATCGAACCTACCATCCGGTATATCAATGCCAAGTGGGCCACCAAGGCCCCCCAGCTCGCCGAGGCAAACATCCGCGTGCTCAAAGCTGGCTATTTTTTCGGTGAGACCACCGAAATCACCCGCAATCGTTACATGGTAGCCAAGGCCGATGTCGCCCCAGGCACCTATCGGAAAATCAGTGGCAACGAAGCCATCGCCCTGGGTCTCATCGCCGGCGCTAAAAAATCTGGGCGAGAGTTGTTCTTTTCGGGATACCCCATCACTCCGGCGACCTCAATTCTGGAAGCCCTAGCGAACTTCCCACCCTTCGATGTGAAAACCCTGCAAGCGGAGGATGAAATCGCCGCCATCGGCGTGGCCATCGGGGCAAGCTTTGCCGGTAAAATCGGTGCCACAGCCACCAGCGGCCCCGGGATGTGCCTTAAAAGCGAGTTCATGGGCCTAGCCGTCACTGCGGAACTCCCACTCGTCATCATCAACGTCCAACGCGGTGGCCCCAGCACCGGATTGCCCACCAAAACCGAGCAAGCTGACCTGCTTCAAGCACTTTATGGCCGCCACGGCGAAAGTCCTATGCCCGTCATCGCGGCCAATTCCCCATCGGATTGTTTCCGTGCCGCCTACGAGGCTGTGCAAATCGCACTCCGGTACTCGATGCCCGTCATTCTGCTCAGCGACGGCTACCTCGCCAACGGTTCTGAGCCGTGGAAACTCCCGGACGAGAGTGACCTACCAGAGATTTCGGTGCCATTCGCCGACCCATCCGAACCCTATGTGGCCTACGAGCGCGATGAACTCACCTTGGCCCGCACTCAAGCCATTCCCGGCCAGGTCGGACTTGAACACCGCATCGGTGGCCTCGAAAAAGATAGCAAAGGCTGCATCAGCCATAACCCGGAAAATCACAGCCGAATGACTGCGATGCGAGCCGCCAAAGTGCAGGCCGTGACCCAGATCATCCCGCCACTCGAAGTCACCGGCGCACGCACCGGCAAGCTCCTCGTCCTCGGCTGGGGCGGCACCTACGGCGCCATCACCTCGGCGGTTGAGGCCCTCATTGCCCAAGGCGTGGATGTCACCAGCACGCACCTCCGCTTCCTGAATCCGCTCCCGCCCGATCTCGGCGATTTGCTCAAGGGCTTTGACAAGGTGCTCATCCCCGAACTCAACGCCGGTCAACTCTCGGTGTTGATTCGCGACCATTATCTCATCGACACGCTATCGCTCTCGAAAGTTCAAGGGCGCCCCTTCAGAGTGAGCGAAATCCGCGAACGCATTCTTCAACTTCTCAACGACTGATCCGCATGGCCACTGATATCACCAACGTTCCTCCCATCCCGGCACTCAGCCGCAAGGACTTTGTCACCACCAACGACGTTCGCTGGTGCCCGGGTTGCGGCGATTACGCCATCCTCAACTCCCTCCAACGCACGTTCCCCGAACTCGGCGTCCCACGCGAAAATTTCGTCGTGGTTAGCGGCATCGGCTGCTCTAGCCGGTTCCCATTTTACATGGAAACCTACGGGTTTCATACCATCCACGGTCGCGCACCCACCGTGGCCACCGGCATCAAAGTGGCCAACCCGGACCTGTCGGTTTGGGTGGTCACTGGCGATGGCGACGGCTTGAGCATTGGTGGCAACCACATGCTCCACATGCTGCGGCGCAACCTCAACATCACGGTCCTGCTCTTTAACAATCGGATCTACGGCCTCACCAAAGGCCAATACAGCCCGACATCCCCGATTGGCACTCACACCAAGACCTCTCCCACCGGTTCCATTGACAACCCACTCAATCCGCTGCTCTTCGCGCTTGGGGCCGAAGCCACGTTCATCGCCCGCACCGTGGACAACAATCCCAAGCACATGGTGGAGACCTTCAAAGCCGCCCACGCCCATCAGGGGATTTCCTTCGTGGAAATTTTTCAGAACTGCGTAATCTTCAACGATTCCACGTGGGACAGCATTTACGGCAAAGAAAGCCGCGATGATCAAACGCTTTTCCTGGAAGCCGGAAAACCGTTGCTCTTCGGGAAAAACAAGCAAAAGGGGATACGTCTCAATGGCCTCGACCCGCAAATCGTCGATGCCGCCACCGCCGCTCCCGGGGAAATCCTCATCCACCAACCGCAACAAGCTAGCCCCTTGTATTCGCAACTCCTCGCCACCATGGGCTTGCCAGATTTCCCCACCCCCATGGGCGTGATCCGCCAAATCCAACGCCCGACCTACGACGAGCTCATCAAACAGCAAGTCGGACAAGCCAAAGCCAAACGCGGCTCGGGCACCTGGAAGGAGTTGCTCCACGGCAATGCCACCTGGACCGTCGAGTGAGACCCCAAAATGCCCTCAGTCGTCATCGCCGCTCTCGCCACTTTCGTCTTGTCGCTCATCATCGCTCAAAGGGCTTGCCCTCGGGCTAGCTCCCCGCTACCCATCACCCATGCTAGCTGAAGTCCGTGCCCTGTTAATTCTCCAAGATCGGGACCGCCGTTTGCTGGCGCTCACCAAAGACCTCGAAAAAATCCCCCTCGACGAGGCTCGCGCCAATGCCAAACTCGCCGGCGACGACGCGCTCGTCACCCAGGCTCATAACGCGGTGCTCGATTGCGAATTGCGCCTCAAACGCCTCGACCTCGACGCGGGTACTCGCCGAACGACCATCCAACGCCTTAAACTCCAACAATTTGAAACTCGAAAAAACGACGAGTATCAAGCCATCGGCCACGAAATCACCCGTTACTCCAAAGACATCGACGATTTGGAGACTCGTGAATTGGAGTTGATGGAGGAGATGGACGTGGTGCGCGCCACATGGAAAACGGCACAACTCACCCGCACCCACGATAGGTCACTTATCGAGGAGGATCTGGCGGCCCTCGCCCAGCGGCGCGAGCGC
>JBDLWH010000125.1:0-12922 GCA_039804325.1 Verrucomicrobiota bacterium | reverse complement strand
GGCGAGCGCATTTATACCACTGGAGATCATAAGGACGGCCAGGCAGTGGTGGCAGTTCAGGCCAAGGACGGCAAGGTGTTATGGACGACGATGATCACCCAAGGGCCACCGAAACACAGCTTCGAAGGCTCACGCTCCACCCCGACGGTGGTTGGAAACCAATTGTGGGTCACCTCATCTAACGGGACTATTGCCTGCCTCACTACCGACGGCAAACTCGTCTGGCAGAAGGATTTTGGAAAAGAATGGGGAGGCAAGATGATGTCCGGATGGGGGTATTCGGAATCCGTACTTGTGGATGGCAACGTGGCCATCTGTACACCTGGTGGCCCGGAGGCCATGATGGTAGCTCTCGACAAAGACACCGGCAAAGAACTCTGGAAATGCAAGGTGCCAGCGCTGGGCAAAAAAGGCAAACCCGGTGCCGGTTACAGCTCGGCGGTCATTTCCATGGGGGGTGGCGTCAAACACTATGTCCAAATGACCGGCGTCGGCGTCATCGGGGTGCGCGCCTCCGACGGGAAATTCCTCTGGGGATATGAAGCCTCATCTAACGGAGCAGCCAATATCTCCAGCCCTATCATATCAGGCGATTATGTCTTTAGCTCTAGCGCCTACGGTGCCGGCGCTGGCCTCATCAAACTCACCCAAGACGGCGACGGCGTGAAAGCCGAGGAAGTCTATTTTCTCGGTGCCAACCAACTCCAGAACCATCACGGTGGCATGGTCGAGGTGGACGGATTCCTCTATTGCGGGCACAAACAAAACGGTGGCGACCTGGTCTGCCTGGATCTCAAATCCGGCAAATTCCTGTGGGGCCCCGTCAAAGCCCCCGGCCAAGGCTCCGCCTCTCTCACCTATGCTGATGGCCACCTCATCATCCGCTATCAGGACGGTCTAGTCGTACTCGTAGAGGCCACTCCCAAAGCATTTCACCTGATGGGCTCCTTCAAACCGGTCTTCCAACAAAAAGAATCGTGGGCACATCCGGTGGTTTCTGGCGGCAAACTCTATCTGCGCGAGCAGGATAAAATCATGTGTTACTCGCTGTGACGAGCCACCCACTCCCCACCCCCAGATCACCCAATGGCATCCCGCACCGGGATGCCATTTCCGCACGATTGCGATACTACACCCTATTCTATCCACTAGAGATTCATCCCCGCCATGTGCCACCCTATTGATCAACGCGCGATACGCTTCTCCGCCATGCTGTTAGCGCTCTCACCGCAGCCTTTCGTGCATGCCGCCCAGCCCGAGACCTCGCTCAATCCGCTAGTGATCACGGCGGACCGGCCCTACGGGAGTACGTTGTTAGCTAACGATCTCCATCTGTTTCAAGCTGATTCCTTGGCCAATCTATCGGGTCTCACCCCAGGCTTCGCCGTGGTGACAAGTGACACGCGCGGCTATGGCGACATCATAAGCATGCGAGGATCAAGCAACACCTTGTTTTTTTCTCCACCAGCCGTGGGCATGGTCGTGGATGATGTCGCGCAGGGCGACGCATGCAGCTACCCATCTGGGCTCTTGGCCATGGACCAGATCATGGTGCTCCGAGGCCCACAGGGCACACTCTACGGGCGCAACGGCCCGGCCGGCATGCTCGAAATGACCACTCCGCATCCCGGCACGACCAACGTCTATCACCTGACCACCGATTTCGGATCCTATGATTCCTGGGGCGCGCACCTCACCACCGCCGGGCCGTTAGATGCTGGGTTTTCCCAATCCGTTCAACTCTATCATCAGCAGCGCGACGGGTTCATCACCAATCCCACCCTCGGACACACCGTGGATGACCGGTCGATCACCGGCGGCTTGGCCAACCTATTTTGGAAACCAGCACCCGATACCGAATGGCGCCTGCGCCTTAGCGCGGAACGCTCACAGGACGGTGGCCCACGACTCAGCCGGTTAGAATCGCGCAATCCATTCCAAGTCACTTCGGACATTCCCGGAGAAACCCAGATGGAACGCGCCCAGATCTCATTGCACTACACCCAAGAGGGCCCATGGGGACGCATCAAGTCGATCACCGCATGGCAGGACTGGCAGCTTGACCCGAGCATCACCGACCTGGATTTGACCGATAGTCACGGCTACGGCATGAGTTCGACCATCGTGCAGGACCAACGGCTCTGGACCCAGGAATTCCGTTGGGAATCACCGCAGGAGGCAACCCCGTGGTCATGGCGCACGGGCGTGTTTTTCATGAACCAAGCGAGTAGCGGCGACGCGACGCGGGTGTTCGGCGGGCCCTATTCCGAAACCACCCTCTACGATCTCACCCAGTGGAATGCCGCTGCCTATGGAAGACTATCCTATGCCATTAAACCAAACCTTAATGTGTTAGTCGGCACCCGCGTCGAATATGTCGCGAGCGAAATTGACCGCGTCAAGACGAGCACGTTTGCCCCACAGGACGCCCCAGTCCGCGGGGAATCGGGTGCCTGGCAATGTTCGCCGGAGCTCGGGGCGAGTTATACGATCAATGACACCACGCGCGTGTTTGCGCGCAGTGCCATCGGTGTCAAACCTGCCGGGTTTTCTGCTTTTGCCAAAGAGGAGTCCTCGGCACGCTACCATGACGAAATGGCATGGACGAACGAACTGGGCACGGAAGTTTCTATACCCGACGCCCATCTCACAGGGTCACTCACCGGTTTCTGGAACCACATCCATGACTATCAGCTTAACCGCTACGCCACGGATGGCACCACGGATTTTTACACGGTGAATGCCGGACCGGTGACCACGCTGGGCATCGAGGCTGAAGTACGCTGGCACCCCGTGGACTCACTGACCGTTCAAGGCTGCGCAGGCGTCACACACGCTCAATTTGAATCGTCCGCCACCGATGGCAATCCGGTGCCTTTTGTGCCCGCATACACGGGCAGTTTAGGCGCACGCTATGATTTCCCCCATGGTTACTATGTACAATCCTCAGGACGCCTCACAGGAACCACCACCTTTGATGAATCCCGCGACAGCCAGTCCCGCCAAGGCGCGTATTTCTGTTGGGACGCCGAAATCGGCTATGCCACGAAACATTTCTCCGTCGCATTGTTTGGACGCAACTTGTTAGACCGGGAGTATTACTCATTCATCCACCCGCGAATGGTGACCGGACCGGCCGGAGTGCCCGGCGACCCGCAAATCTTCGGCATTCGCACGACCTTAGAGTTTTAAGCCCCGGCCCGATGGTGGGCCGTGTAGTGAAACGAGCGACAGACCTATCAAAAACGCCATGGCTTACGCCACGCGCAGAAACGTTTAGTCTGGTTTGAGATGACACTCCATGGTGGAGTTCACTCAATCCCGGCAATCAGACTCTACCCGTATGAAAATACACCCTTATGTCAAAATGCTCGCACTCGTTGGCTCATGCGCCCTCGTCTCATGCGCGACACAACCACAGACCGCTAAGGTGCCAGTTTCTAAGTTACTCGGTCCTAGCACGTCGCTAACGACGCAGGTCTTTCAGAGAGTCAATGACTATCGCCGCACCAAGGGGACCACCCAACTCCAGCGGCACAGCGGCCTAGATGGCCTCGCCCAGCAACATTGCGAATACCTCCGCCAACACCGCGGCTCATTCTCCCTGAGCGGTAAAAATGTCAGCCATATCGGATTCGATGGTCGCGCATTAGCTGCCCAACGGCTCTATCGCATCGAGAACCTCAGCGAAAACGTGGCCGCCCTAGACAAACCCGGCTCGCAGCCGGCGCCCGCATTGATTCGCGCATGGATAGGCTCCAAGGACCACCATAAAAACATGCTTGAAAACTGGACGCATGCCGGTGTTGGCTTGGTTGTCGATAGCGACGGGATGGTGTTTGCCACCGCGTTGTTTGCCACCGTGAGCTATTCCCAGTCCACGGAGCGCGACCGATTTAACCGATTCTAACTTGTGCCCGATCTCTCCTATGAAACCGCCCTGCATGCCCGAGGACTTATCCACATTGCCGGGGTGGATGAAGCCGGGCGCGGGCCACTGGCCGGGCCGGTTGTTGCGGCAGCCGTGATCGTTCCGCGCGGGTTTTCCTGCCCCGGGTTAGATGATTCCAAAAAACTCAGTGCGTCGAAGCGCGAGTCACTCTACCAGGTTCTCACCCAAGATCCCGAGGTGATATGGTCGGTGGCCACTGCGGAGCGGGAGGAAATTGATCGGCTCAACATCCTGCGTGCGACCCATCTAGCAATGAGGCGTGCCGTCGAGGCGTTGGCGACGCGCCCAGATCATTGCCTCATCGACGGCCTGCCGGTTAGAGGATTTCCCATCCCGCATGATGCCATCATCAAGGGCGACGGGCTTTCGCTGTCCATCGCCGCGGCTAGCATCATCGCCAAGGTCACGCGCGACGCCTTGATGCGTGAAATCGACCGGGAATTCCCTCAATTCGGCTTTGCCAAGCACCAAGGATATGGCACAAAAGCCCATCTTGAAGCGCTACGCAATCACGGCCCTTGTCGCCACCATCGTCGCTCGTTTCAGCCGGTGGCTCAACTCACCCTGCCGCTTGACGGCCCCTGACGGCCGCGCCCGTGACCGCTCGTGGATTGGCCGCTACGGCGAAAACGTCGCCGCCGATTGGTTGCGCAGCCAGCGGTGCAAGGTGCTGGCCCGCAATTTCAAGGGCCCTCACCGGGGCGAGGTGGACATCATTGCACGCGACGGGAAGCTCTTGCTTTTCGTTGAAGTCAAAACCCGGCGCCACGACACGCGCATTCGTCCGTTAGACGCGGTGGACAAACCCAAGCAGCTCCTCATCCAGCGAGGAGCCAACGCCTGGCTCAAACTCCTAGGAACCCGCGATCTGCCGTGGCGCTTCGACGTCATCGAGGTCTATGTCGAGGACGGGAAACGCCCGAGAATCTATCACGTTCGCGACGCCTTTTAGCGAGCAAACCACGCTCACCCGGTATCTTTGCGCTTTGCTCCGAGGCCACGGGCACCCTACGCTTGCGGCCATGCAAGCCACCGACAAAGCGAACGCCCTGATCGAAGCCCTCCCGTATCTTCAGGCATTTCGAGGCAAGACGTTTCTGATCAAAATGGGTGGCTCGGCCATGGAGGATCCCGATTTGGTCGCCCGGGTGATGCGCGACATCGTGTTTCTCGAAGTGGCCGGCATTCACCCCATCGTCGTCCATGGCGGCGGCAAGGCGATTTCCGCCGCCATGATCGCCGCCGGCTTGGAGGCAAAATTCATTGGTGGCTTGCGTGTCACGACCGATGAAGCCATCGCCATCGTCGCGCGCGTTCTTTCCGAGGAGATCAACCCGGGCCTCGTGCGCATGATCCGCCATTGCGGCGGGAAGGCGGTGGGCATTCCGGGCGACGCGGTGTTTTTTGGTGAGAAAATCCACGCGACCGGCCCGGACGGCAAGCGCGCAGACCTCGGCCGCGTTGGTGAAGTCGTCGGCTGCCAACTCACGCAAGTGGCCACCGCCCAGCAAGCGGGCATCGTTCCGGTCATCTCGCCGTTAGCCGCCGAGCTTGCCACCGGCCAGCCGCTCAACATCAACGCCGATCTGGCCGCCGCCGCCTTGGCCAAAGAACTCCGCGTCGCCAAACTCGTTTATCTATCCGACGTGCCCGGGTTGCTCGCCGATCCGAGCGATACGGCGACCCTCATTCATTCCGTCACGCGCGTCCAAGCCGAGGCTCTCATCGCCGACGGCACCATTTCGGGCGGCATGATCCCGAAAATTCGCAGCGCGGTGGACGCTCTCAACGCCGGCGTGCGCAAGGTTCACTTCGTCGATGGCCGCTTGCCCCACGCCTTGCTCTTGGAAATCTTCACCGATGGCGGCATCGGCACCGAGGTCGTGCGATAATCGCTTTTACCACGTTTTCACGTCGTCAATGGCTTTACCGCCGATCCCATTGATGCAGTCAGCACCATTGCTCCACACGGCCACCCGGCGCCCGTGGAGCGTGGTTTCGGCCGGCGAACCCGCTGCCTTGACCTTGATTTGCTCGTCATAATTGCCATCTAACATCACCCGATACGGGCCACCCCATGGGTCGAACAACCCGGTGATGGTCGTGCCCGTCGATGAGTAGATCAATCCATTTTTCTTGGCCTTTCCTTCCTTGACGGTGAGGAACTTGATGGCACGCGTGTTGAGTGGGGTGGAACCGGTTTCCGTGAGACCTAGCAGCACGTTGAGAAACTCAAGGTCCGTTTTGGTATTCAACGGCACCGGTGGGTCATCGTTGAGATCCTTGGGCATGTAACCGTATTCCGTGTAAAAATTGTTCACCGCAGATTCTATCGCGGTACACGTGGCCAAACAGGTCACTTTCTTCGCTTTTTGAATGGCGGCATTGCCAGCGCCAAATCCGGCGGCGGCGAGCACCGCGATAATCGAGATGACGACGAGGAGTTCGACCAAGGTAAAGCCGCGTTGAGGGCGGGATGATGAGATAATCATGACGTGGGTAAGATGGAGTTTCACGGGGGCGGCGCAAACACAAAGTGACCCGCGACCAAAAAACCCCCGAAACACCGCAGGCCACCGGCCACCGGTCATCGCGCAGCAGCGCCGCGGTCTCGTGATTTTTGCCTTTGCCGTTGCAGTGCCCGCCGCGCGGCGACACACTCGATGCATGACCGGTGATCCTTTGCGCGACGCAATTCTCGATTTCATGCGCTCCCGCCCAACCCAGCCAATGAGCAAATCCGACTTGGCCCGCGCCCTGAATGTGCCCACCGATAGGCGCGCCCATCTCCGCAAGACCATCGAATCCTTGGTGCGCGCCGGCTCGCTCCAAGACGCCAAAAAAGCCCGCTTCATCCTGCCCACCACGCGCGCCAACACCTTGATCGGAACCGTGAAATTCCACCCCAAGGGCCACGCCATGTTTTTCCCGGACCTTTCTGACGCCCATAACCTCGCCTCCGGCCTCAATCTCACCACCCTCGCTCGCATCCACGTTGCCCGCCGCGATACCGCCACCGCCTTGGATGGCGACCGCGTGCTCGCATCCCTCCAAAAACCCACCTCACCCAGAAACCCGAACCCCCGCAACCCACGCAAACCGGATCGACCTAACGAAATTACCGCCAAAATCGATAAAATCCTCGCCCGCCGGTCAGGCTGCCTCGTGGGCATCTTCAGATCAAAGGGCACCCACGCATGGATCGAGTGCGACGACAAAGCCATCGATGGCACCCTCGACCTGCTCGGCGACACCACCGCCCAACCCGGCCAATGCGTCGTCTGCAAACTCGAAAATGCGAATGACGCCACCACCACGCCGTGCGCCCGCATCATCGAAGTGCTCGGCTGGCCCGGCGATTCGGGCATCGACATGCTCGCCGTGATCCACCGCTTCGGCCTGCGCACCTCGTTCCCCGAAACCGTCCTCGCCGACGCCCACCGCGTCGCCCAGCCGCCCCATCCCGCCGAAATCGCTCGCCGCTTCGACTGGCGCCCCCGACTCGTCATCACCATCGACCCCGCCGACGCCAAGGACCACGACGACGCCATCTGGTTAGAATCCACCCGCGACGGATGGACGCTGGCCGTCCACATCGCCGACGTCTCCCACTACATCAAACCAGGCACGGCGATGGACATCGAAGCCATCGAGCGCGGGAACTCGACATACCTGGTGGACCGCGTCCTGCCCATGCTCCCCGTGGAACTCAGCAACGGCCTGTGCTCACTCAAACCCGATGTGGACCGCCTCACCAAAACCGTGTTGCTCGATATCTCACCCACTGGCCACATCACCAAAACCCGCTTCTTCGACGCCATCATCCACAGCCGCGCCAAACTTTCCTACGAGCAAGCCCAAGCCATTCTCGACGGCCACCCCGCGCCCGCCGGCTCCCATCCCGATCTCGTCCCCATGGTCAAGGAAGGGTGGAAACTCGCTAGGGCCCTGCGCCGCCGCCGCTTCCAAAACGGCGCCCTCGACTTGGAAATGCCCGAAATCAAAATTCGCCTCGACGATGGCGGCCGGGCCATCGCCGCCGATCCGGTCATCCACACCGAGAGCCACCAACTCGTCGAGGAATGCATGCTTGCCGCCAACGAGGCGGTCGCGCGCGTCCTGCGGGAGCGCATGAAACCTGCGGTTTATCGCATCCACGACCACCCCGATCCGTCGCGCCTGCTTGACTACAGCCAAACCGCCAAGCTCCACGGGTATCGGCCAGGCGACCTGACGAACCGCTCTCACATTCAACGGTTGCTCGACGACTCGAAGGGCAGCCCCGAAGAACACATCATCAAACTCGGCCTGCTTAAAAGCCTCAAACGTGCCGCCTATGCCGCCGAACCCACCGGCCACTACGGCCTGGCCAAGAGCGACTACTGCCACTTCACCAGCCCGATTCGCCGGTATGCCGACCTCATCGTTCATCGCGCCCTGCAACCGTTGTTGGAAAACCCGCCGCCACGGCCTGACCCCACGGCCAGCCAAGCGGAATTGCGTGAAATTTCCCGCCATATATCCGACACCGAGCGCACCTCGGCCGAGGCGGAGAGCGAGACAAAACAGATCAAGCTATTTGATTTCCTTGAGCACGTTGCCCAGAAGCACGACCCGCACGTGTTTGACGGACTCATCACCGACGTGCGACCCATGGGACTCATGGTAGAAATCCCTAACATGGCCGTTCGCGGCGTCGTCAAACGCGAAGACTTGCCCGCTGGCCGATGGCGCCTCGAATCCCACCGCATGGCCTGGGTGTCCTCAGATGGCAAAGTCATCCAACTCGGCATGCGCATCCCACTCCACGTCACAGCCATCGACCGCCCAAAACGGTTTGTCGATTTCTCCGTGGCCGGCCCACCGACCAGCGCGGGCACCAAACCCGTCGCCACCAAACCCGTCGCCGCCCGGCCCGCACCCGCCATGAAACACCACCCGAAACCCAAACCCAAAGCCGCCGCCAATGCCGGACCGCCCAGCGCGCGCCAGCACCCGAAACGCCTCAAGCCAAAACGCCGCCGCCGATGACGCAAATCCCCCTGCGCACCACCGCCCCGCAGCGCATGCCCGACACTCGAAATAACCCGTCCTCAAAACTTTCCACTTTTTTGGATTGCCACGGGCGCGGGGCGCTCCTAGTTTCCGCCTCCCGCGATTTTTAACCACTCACCACGCGATGTCCAAGCACAACAGTCTCAAATCTAGCGCCACCGTCGGCGGCAAACGTTCCGTTCTCAAGCGTTTCGAGCGCGTCAAGCTGCTCAAGGAGCGCGGCGAATGGAACGAGAATCGCTCACCCGTGGGTCTGCCCAAGACCAAACACGAAGGTTGATTCCTTGCGTATTTCCCTTTGCTTGATGCGCGGAGCCCACCGGGTTTCGCGCCTTTTGTTTTACTCTCCTGCGCCATGAAAGAAGGTTGCCGCCTCAACAAATACCTCGCTTCCTGCGCCGTCGGGTCTCGCCGCCAATGTGACCAACTCATCCAGGCTGGCCGCGTCGAAGTCAACGGCTCGCCGTGTATCAACATGGGAACCCGCGTCACCCAGACCGATCACGTCCGCGTCGATGGCAAACGCGTCGCCCCGCGCGAGCCCATGATCGTCGTCTTCCACAAACCCCGCGGATACGTCTGCACCCGCGAAGACGAACTCGGCCGCGAAACCATTTACGCCTTGCTGCCCGAAACGCTCCGCTCGCTCCACCACGTCGGGCGCCTCGACCGCGATTCTGAAGGGTTGCTCATCCTCACCAACGATGGCGACCTCTCCCAGCAATTGATGCACCCATCAAAAGCCGTCGAAAAAGAATACCTCGTCACCTCTAACCAGGCATTCGAAAACTCCCACCTCGACCAATTCCTCGAAGGTCTCTACACCACCGAAGGCAAACTCAAGGCCAAATCCATCACCCGCCTTTCACCCAGGCGACTCAGCGTCGTGTTAGACCACGGCGCCAAACGCCAAATCCGAGTTATGTTCGAAACCCTCGGCTACCAAGTCACCAAATTGATGCGCGTGCGCATCGGCGGCCTCTGGCTCGGCGACCTAGAACCCGGTCGATGGGCGATCCTCAACCGCCCGGAAATCGCCATGCTCCTCGACTCGCCCACCCCGGCACCCACGACACGACCACCGGCACGACCACGAAAAAAATCTGCGGACTAATCGGTTCTAGCGGCTTGCCCAACGCTCGTCCTTTTTCTAGGATTTATTCACATGACATCGACCCGCTATTTCATTGCGCGCATTGGCCAGGCATTCGGGTATTTTCGCAAGGCCGAGCGCATGGGGAATGCCGCGAGCGAAATGCATCTGCTGCGCGAAGCGGAAGTCCAACTCGGGGCCATGATTTGGGAAAACGTCGAAGGCATCGAACCCCTCTCTATCGAGTATTGGAACCTGCGCAAATTGGTCAAGGAACGGACCATCATCCGCGACAACCTCGCCGCGTGCCGTGAAAAACTCGACCTCGCTCATGAGGAACGCGCGCATCTTCTCAATAACACACCCGATAGCTATCAAGCATTGGTCGATGAACGCACGGCCTTGCTCACCGAAGTCAGCCAAATCTCTATCCAACGCGACCAAATCGTGGCCGCCGCCCGCGAAGTCCGCCGCGCCTACGTCGGCCTCAAAATGAAACTTGAGGTGCTCACCAAGGAATTCTCGCCATCTCCCGCCAACACCGAGGAAATCCATAAGGTCAAAACCCGCCTCCTGGACCTCAGACACCGCTTCAACGAACTCAAACAAGAACGCATCGTCGTCGGTACTGCCATCGAAGAAATCGATGGTAAAATCGACCTCGTCGATGCCAAGTTCGACGATCATAAACAAGACCGCCGCGTTCACGCCTCCAATGCCTTTCTGGAAATCGGCGATGGTAACCGCGAGTATGCTCAACTGCGCGCCGAAAGCGCCGCCATGGACATACGCATGCGCCAACTCTTTGCGGAAATCGGCCGCTATGTGAGCCGCCATGCCCAGCAAGATCCCGCCTGCGCATCGGCTACCGCCGCCTACCGTGGCCTCGTCGATGTCATGCGCGCCCTGCGCCGCTCCATCGCCCTCAACCACCGCCTCGCCGGTACCGCCTAACTCGTCGCTACCGCATCGACGGCCATGTCGGCCGCCTGCGAAACCATCCCGACCCACTAGATTTTGTCTTCCATGCGCTGGGCCGCGTGCTCGTCAGCCATCAAGACATCATGCGCGCTGCGCCCCGTGCGGGTGTTAAACCACCACCCGTAGCCCACCACTATCACAGTCAGAGCAATCGCCAAATACGGCGTGCCATGCAACATTTGCGGCAAATACGGCTGCAGCGCCTTGTCGTTGTCTATCATTTCACCCGCCGTGTAGGCAATCAACCCAGAACCGAAATACACTATAATCGGAAAACGATCCATCATCTTCATGATGATCGCGCTGCCAAAAACCACTAACGGAATCGAGAGCGCTAACCCTAACCCTAATAAAGTATAATCCCCTCCGGCCACACCGGCTATGGCCAACGTGTTGTCCAAACTCATCACCACATCTGCCACCAAAATCGTCTTGATCGCATTGCGTAGATTACCAATCGACTGATGCTCGGCTCCTTGTTCCTCGTCCTGCTTGACCAAAAGCTGCCAGGCAATCCATATCAGTAACAAGCCACCGATGCATTGCAGGAAGGGAATTTTAAGCAGGGCGACGGCAACCAAGGTGAGTATCACCCGTAACACCACCGCACCTCCACTCCCCCACATGATCGCCGTCTTCTGGTGGTGCCCGGGCAGACTGCGCGCCGCCATGGCGATCACCACTGCGTTATCACCACTGAGCACGATGTTCACCATCATGATCTCCATGAGCTTCATCCAAAATTCCATCGTCATATACTTGTCGCTTTGATTACTGATGCAAACGTGGCCACACAAACCACGTATGCGAATTGCCCATATCAACCCCCACCCTGTCAAGTTATCCCATCTAACGGAATTCTAACGGTAATCCACCACCCCACCACCATGCATCTTCTCTCACCCGTGATCGTTGCCTCGGCTCTGCTTGCCTCACCCGCTACCGCTGAGCCCCCCACCCCACGCCCGACCCAAACCCTAGCACCTCCTGCCAGTGCCACCCCCACCTATCAGACTATCAGTGAGGCCATCGCCAAGGGCGACATCACCGACGTGCGCCGCCACCTCGCCACTAACCCGCAATGCCTCAACAATCAGCTAGGTAACCACTCACGCTCACCGCTGGAATTGGCGGTGCTGCGTAACAAAACCGAGATTGTCCTGCTGCTCATCCAATCCGGGGCCCTCACTCACTGCCAAGACGCCTCAAACCGCACCCCCCTGCACCTCGCCGTGGAACGCAATAACCCGGTCGTCGCCGCCGCGTTGCTCAAGGCTGGCGCAAAACCTAACGAACGCGACAAGGACGGCTGGACGCCACTGCACCATGCCGCAGCCAAAAACCAAATTCAGACCGCCACGGTGCTCCTTACCGGCGGAGCCAACCCGATGACGTTGAGCGCCCTCGGTGGCACCCCGCTTCATGAGGCCGCCGCGAGCGGCAGCGCGGAGATCGCCCGCTTGTTCCTCGCCTACCATGTCGATCCCTCCATCCAATCTCACGATCACCAAACCGCTCTCGATATCGCAAAAAAAGCCAACAACCAACCCGTCATCGACGTCTTATCAGGATTGTGACGTCTCTCCCGCTCGCGCGAAATCCGCCCGCCCGTCCTTTGGCCATGCGCGTGAAGTTAAGATCGGATAGCCGTCCCGGTTGTCATGAAAAACGGGCGTCCCGCCCAATACTGTCATTTTAGTTCCAAAAGATCAGAAGAATTCAACCACAGATGGACAGGATGAACGCAGATGAAGAGGATGAAAACGCAGTCTTTATCTGTGTCTTTCATCTGCGTCCATCTGAGTTCATCTGCGGTTAAAAATTCTTAAACTGACAGCATT
>JBDLWH010000124.1:0-7362 GCA_039804325.1 Verrucomicrobiota bacterium | reverse complement strand
CACCAACATTCTAACGGTTCGTGGGGTGGTCCAACGCGCACCAAGGATCTCAACATTTACGCGCCGCTGCCCGGTGCTCACCACGCCTTCCGGGCCGGGGCCACGGGCCTTGCCCTTTCAGGCCTGATCGACACGGCGGATGCGCGGCCCGAGGTGGCACAAGCCATCGCCAAGGCTGGGGCATGGACGCTCGAAGAATTGCCGAAGTTGCGTCGTGCCGATGCGACGACAACCTACAATGTTTGGGGGCACGCATACGGGTTGCGCTCGATTACCCGACTCTATCAATTGGAAAAGGACCCGGCCTTGAAGGCGCAGTGGCTGGCTCTCGCCCAAGGGCAAATTGATTTGGTCAACCGTTATGAAGACATCAACGGCGGCTGGGGCTATCTCGATATTTTTGATAATCTAACAACGCAAAAACCCTCAGGGTTACCGACATCTTTCACGACGGCCACTGTGCTCTTAGCCATGGCCGAGGCCCGCACCGCCATGGGCGTGAAACTCGACGACAAACTGGTCAAGCACTCGATTGTCTCGATGAATACCCAGCGCCAACCGGATTTCTCCTACGCCTACTCGTTCAGTCACCGGATGCGCCCGCGCATTGGCATTCACCGGCCGGCCGGTTCTCTTGCGCGTTCCCAGTCGTGCAATGCCTGTCTGAGGGTTTTTGGCGAGCAAGCGGTGAGCGATGAGGTTCTGACCACGTGGGCGGACCGGTTTTTAGCACGCGAAGGGTTTTTGAGTAACGGGCGCAAACGGCCAATCCCCCATGAGGCCCAATTCCAAATCGCCGGCTACTTCTATTATTATGGCATCTATTATTTCACCGAATCGGTGAGGCTTTTACCGCAGTCTGCCCACGCCGCCTATGCGAAGCGCTTAGCTGCTATTTTGCTAGAACGCCAGGAAAAAGATGGCTCGTGGTGGGACTATCCGCTTTACGATTACCATCAGGCGTATGGCACCGGTTTTGCCCTCATGGCCATGGCTTGGTGCCGTCATGCCATCCTTGAAGAGGGGGAGGGCACCCAGCCTCGACCACCCGCCCCATAACATGGACGCCGACTTTTCGCTCGTAATGGAAACATCCACCCCTCACGCATCCATCGCGCGGGTGGGGCCGCAGGGGCTTGTCGAGCAGCGCGCCTTTTGCAGCGACCGTCATCACAACGCGATGTTGTTTGAACCGTTAGAGCAACTGTTCCACCGCCATGGCCGCCAGGACATCGGCCTCGTGCTCGTGGGCAGCGGGCCGGGAAGTTATAGCGGCACGCGCGTGGGCATCGCTGCCGCGCAGGGCGTGGCCATCGCACTGGCCTGCCCGGCGGTGGCCGTGCCTTCGATCTTGGCTGTGCCGTCGGCGGCGGGCGGGGCGGCTTGTCTAGCTATCGGCGACGCGCGGCGCGGCAGTTATTGGAGTGCGCGGGTGGAAAACCTTCGATTGTTAGATGGGCCTGTTTTGTGTGATGTCCATGGGCTTGTGGCATTAGTTGAGGCGGCGCTGGCGGTGGGGGTGAGGGTATTTTCCTTTGAGGACGTTGTTCGGTTTCAATTGCCCGATGAGTTAGCCGCTAGAGTGAGTCTGGAAACTCCCGATGCCGCACGGCTTTGGCAGGCGTGGCAGAGCGCTGACGAAGCGACGCAGCGCCAGTGGGCATCAGCCATTCCGCAGCCACTCTATCTCAAACCGCCCCACATCACACCAGCCAAGCGCCCGCTCTGGGAACGTCCACCCGCCCCGTGAACATCCGCCTCGTCATCGCCGGGAAACCCGCACTCGCCTATGCCAAGGCTGGCGTGGACGAGTATCTCAAACGACTCACTCGCCTCGGCGGTGCCGAATTGGTTTTTGTTAAAACGGGTACGCGCGAGGAGGTTTCCGCTAGGTTGCTAGATCGATCTCGTGGGTGTTACCGCATCGCGTTAGACGAGCGTGGCCATCAGTTCACTACTCGCGCGTTTGCCGGGCACCTTGAATCCCTGGCCATGCGTGGGGATGTGAAAACCGTTGCTTTCCTGATAGGTGCTGCTGATGGCCATAGTGCCGATCTGCGAGAGGCCTGTGACATGGTGCTCACACTCTCGCCCTTCACGCTGCAGCATGAGCTAGCCTTGCTCGTTTTGCTCGAACAACTCTATCGGGTTGCTTCGCTCAGGGTCGGCGCTCCCTACCATCGTGACTGAGCGCGGGTGCCCCCAGCTGCGGCATGGCGCAGCGCGTTTTCGGTTTTATGAGTCGTATTGGACAAGGTCGTCTTTGGGGTTTACGGTGCGCGTTTTTAGCATGTCCGACTGTGATTGCAACCCGCCACCTGGCGACGACCGTGAGCGCCGTGCGCTGAGGCGCTCGCTTTTGAAATTAACGAGTCCGGTTGATGATAGTCGGCCGCGTGCATCGTGTTGCCCAGCGCCATTGCCCAATGTCGGTGGTTCGTGTTGTGGTGGTGGCGCGACGCACCGCCCGGATTTTTTGTTATGGGGGTCGTTGGTTTTGTTTCTGGCTGGGGTGATGGTGCCATTCGCGGTGCCCGCCGCGCCCACGTGGCTGCACGAGTATGGCCACACGTGTTTGGAGATGCTCGGGCGCGCGTGGTGGGGTGTGTTGATAGGAATCGTGGCCGTTGCGCTCATCGGTCGTCTGCCGCGTGAATTGGTGGCTGCGGTGCTCGGCCGTGGTGGCAGTGTCTCGGGGTTGTTTCGGGCGGTGGGAGCTGGGGTGGTGTTAGATTTGTGCAACCACGGGATTCTGATGGTGGGGATGAGTCTCTATCAACGTGGGGCGTCGCTTGGCCAGACGCTAGCGTTTCTCATTGCCAGCCCGTGGAACTCCCTTTCGCTCACCTTGATATTAGCCGCTTTGATTGGTTGGAAATGGATGTTGCTTTTCATTTTCCTTTCGATGGTCGTGGCGTTGGTGACGGGGTGGATCGCCGATCGTCTGGTGGCCGCCGGGAAAATTCCGCCCAATCCTAACGCGGTAGATTTGCCGCGCGGATACCGCGTTGGGCCGGCGTTGGCGGGTGTGCTCAAATCCCTGAAACCCGGAATCACGAACTATTCCCGGCTGGCACGGGAGGGTCTAGCGGGTTCGAGGATGGTTCTGCGTTGGATACTGTTTGGGTTTGTTCTCACGGGGTTGGTTCGTGCGTGGGTTCCCGAACTGATCTATCAACATTATTTCGGTCCGACCATGGCGGGATTGTTTCTCACCTTGTTCGTCACAACGTTGCTAGAAGTTTGCTCAGAGGGATCCTCGCCGATAGCCGCAGACTTATTGACGCGCGCCCATGCGCCGGGCAATGCGTTTGTTTTTCTGATGGCTGGGGCAGCTACGGATTACACGGAAGTGGCGAGTTTACGTCAAACCACCGGTTCGTGGAAAGCCACGTTGGCGTTGCCGCTCATCTCGACTCCTCAGGTTTTGCTCATCGGCGGATTGATCCACTATTTTAACCGGTGACCCCCGCCGCCCTGCACGGCGGGATGTTCGGCGGCATGGGGAAAACCCGCGGGGTGTCACCACTGAGTGGCGAGCCGGAACGCCTCGAGCCGTTGGCTCAGGTCGGTCGGGGCGAGCGCTTCGAGGCGGCGCGTTGAAAACGCTTCACAAGTGAACGACGCGAGCATCGACCCATGAATGATAGCTTGGCGCAGAGCGGGCTGCGCGTAGGGCGGCGGGCCTTGGGCGGCGAGGTAGCCCGCGATGGACCCGAGAAACGTATCGCCGGCACCGGTGGGATCGGCCACGGAGGTCAACGGCCAGGCGCTGCAGCGGAAGATATCGCAGTCGCTCGTGTTTGGGCCTTTCGAGGAAAATAGCATCGCCCCAAACTCACCGAGTTTGATCACCACGTGACGTGGCCCCTTGTCTAGCAGGATTTGGCCGGCTCGCACCAAGTTAGAGGAGCCCGCCAGTTCTCGGGCTTCGCCCTCGTTGAGCACGAAGAGATCGAGGTGGGGCAGCACCTCGTGGAGGCGGTCGTTAGCAATTTCTATCCACAAGTCCATCGTGTCGGCGATGACGAAACGGCTCGCTGACGGGTGAGGCGGCGCCGACGGCAAGGCCGGTGCCACTGCGATGCCGCATTGAGCGAGCATTTCAAGTTGGTTGTCAGGTGACATGTTAGCTAACACCACGATGGTCGAGTCTGCGGCGGTGGCAGGCACTTTGACCTGCCAGTTTTCTAGCACGTTGAGGCCAACGCGGTGGGTGGTGCGCTCGTTCATGTTCGCGTGATACTCACCGGACCAAGTGAACGATTCGTTAGGGGAGCGCTCGACACCGGCAAGGGTGATGCCGTGTTGCTCTAACATATCTAGGTGTTTCTGGGGGAAATCGCAGCCGATGATGCCGATGAGCTCGACCGGGCGGCAAAAGAACGATGCCGCAAGGGCGGCGTAGGCAGCGGAACCACCTAACAACCCGGTGGCTTCAGCCTCGGGGGTTTTGACGTGATCGATGGCAATGGTGCCGCCAATAACGACGGTAGCAGCGGGCTGGGACAAAACAGATGGGGCGAGGGACATGGTAGAATAACTGAGGAATCGATGATAGACGTCGGAATGCGAGGGATTTCCGGCATGATCCGACACCCTGTGTCAACCGGAAAAACAAATGAAAGCTATCTGCAGCTCGTGGGAATGACTCGTCCTAACCGATAGAACCCGTGTCTTGGCGTATCACCGCATCGACGATGGCGTGATGGACGTCTTGGGCCGTGGCGACGGGAAATCGCGTGCCTAACAAAACTGGGCGTTCCATGGCGGTCACCCGGTCGCGCCCGTGCGAGCCGCGCACGAGCGTGGCATCTAGCGGGATGACTTCCATGAGCCCGCGCAAGCCTATCATTTTTTTGAGCAGGAAACTGGCAATTTTCAGTTTTGGGTGCTTCAGTGCGGGGTCGATAAAAAGTTCGCACGGGTCGTAGCCGGGTTTACGATGGATATCGATGGTTCGGGCGTAGTCCGGGGCGAGCGCGTCGTTTTCCCAGAAGTAGTAAGTGAACCAAGCGTCGGGGGATGAGATGGCGATGAAGTCACCGGCGCGTTGATTGGCGATGCCCTCGCCCCAGATTTCATGGGGCACACGCACCTCATCGATGCCCGGCGTGTTTTCTAACAAAGCGCGAACTTCTGGTAAGATCGACGCGTCGTTCACATAAACATGGGCGACCTGGTGGTCGGCCACCGCAAAGGCGCGCGAAGCCCCGCAATCGAGGGTTTCGCGGCCGAGCTCGTCTTTCAGGAGTAACCAGCCGTTGGCGCGGAAGAGCCGGTTGAGGTGAACCGGCCGCGTGACCGGGGAAATGCCGTATTCGGAGAGCACCAAAACGCGCACGCCCCGAGATTGATAGAACTCGATGAGATCGGTGGCGACCCGGTCGATTTTCTCCAACTCGCTAGGGATGTTAGGTGCTAACGGTCCGTCTTTTTGCAACGGGTAATCGAGGTGTGGCAGATAGACTAGGCTGAGTGAGGGCGCGTGGTTTTGTTCGATCCACTTGGCGGATGCCGCGATCCACTGGGACGATTCGATTCCTGCGGCAGGCCCCCAGAACGAGCGAAAAGGAAACTCGCCGAGCTCGCGCTTTAACGCGTCGCGCATCATCATCGGCTGGGTGTGGATGTCGAATACCTTGCGCCCGTCTGCCGGATAGAGCGGGCGCGGGGTGATCGAAAAATCCGCGCTCGAATACATGTTATACCACCAGAAAAGCTTGGCACAGGTGAATCCGGGCTGGTCACGGCGCAGCTTGTCCCAGAGTTTTTCCCCGCGCACGAGGTGGTTGCTTTGTTTCCAAAATCGCACTTCGGCACTTTCTCTATCATACCAGCCGTTGGCCACGATGCCGTGATCTGATGGCGCGCGGCCCGTGGCGAGTGACGACTGGGCGGTGCAGGTGACGGCGGGGAATTCCGGCGCATACGATTGGCGACCGTGCGATGCGGCAAAGGCCGTGAGGCCGGGAAGGTGGGGCCCTAGCAGGGATTCGGATAATCCGACGATGTTGAGGACGGCGAGGCGCATGAGGAAATATTAGATCAGTGCGCGTGCCTCACGGGTGGCGGCGGCGACATCTGGGGCTAGCAGAAGGTCAGAAACGATGACGACACGGCGGGCCCCGGCGGCGAGCACGGTGGTGAGATTGGCGCGCGTGATGCCACCGATGCAGAAGGCCTGGATGTGTGAACCAACCTCGCGCTGCATGGTGGCGATGTCTTGCAGGCCGATGGCCGGCCGGCCGGGCTTGGTGGGCGTGGCAAACAACGGTCCGAAGCCGATGTAATCGAATCCTTCGGCCAGCGCGGCGCGGGCTTGGTCGAGCGAGTGGGTTGAGCGGCCGATGAGTGTGCCGGGGGGCATGGTCGAGCGCGCGGCGGCCAGCGGGCCGTCGTCCTGGCCGAGGTGGACGCCATCGGTGCCGAGTTCGGCGGCCACGGTTGGGTGGTCATTGAGGATGAACGGGACGTTTGCGGCGCGGCATAATGGCAGCAGCACCGTTGCAACGCGCCGTATGGTGGTCAAATCGTGGTGTTTGGCGCGGAGCTGCAGGAGATCGGCCCCGCCGGCTAGGAGCGTGAGCGTGACCGCAGCGGCATCCGCCTCGGCGACGTACCCGAGATCGAGGATGGCGTAAAGTTTGGGGTCAGCGAGCATGGGGCCAGAGAATTGATCGAGAGAGGTCACGGCGCACGTTCCTCTAGGAAGCGTGCGACCCAACCGATGTCGTAGGTGCCGTTGAGGAAATCCGGGTGGGAGATGATTTCGAGTTGGAAGGGGATGGTGGTTTTGATGCCACGGATGGTGAACTCGCCAAGGGCGCGTTTCATGCGGGCGATGGCGATTTCGCGTGTGGCGGCAGTGACGATGAGCTTGGCGATCATCGAATCATAGTGGGGCGGCACGGTGTATCCCGAATAGACGTGGGTGTCCACGCGCACACCTTTGCCGCCGGGGGCATACCACAACTCGATCGTGCCAGGGCTGGGCGCGAAGTGGTTGTAAGGATCTTCCGCGTTGATGCGGCACTCGATCGAATGACCGCGCGGCGTGGACTCGAGGACGTGGTGAGAAATCGATTCGCCCGCCGCGATGCGGATTTGTTCCTTGATGAGCTCGCAGCCCATGACTTCCTCGGTCACCGGGTGCTCGACCTGGATGCGCGTGTTCATTTCCATGAAATAGAAATTCTCCCCCTTGTCATCGACGAGTTATTCGATGGTGCCGGCGTTCTGATAGTTGATATTGCGGATCAGGTTGACCGACGCCTCGCCCATTCTGGCGCGCAGTTCTGGGGTGAGCAGTGGCGACGGGCATTCCTCGATGATTTTCTGGTTCCGGCGCTGCATCGAGCA
>JBDLWH010000123.1:0-5325 GCA_039804325.1 Verrucomicrobiota bacterium | reverse complement strand
GTCTATATCTGCAACGAGTGCATCGATCTTTGTGCTAACATCCTCGAAAAGGAACTCATCACCACGCCCAGCAAAGGGAAAACCACCGCCGAAAAGCCCGGCTTCAAAACCCCATATCCCGCGACCATCCTTGCCAAACTCAATGAGTTTGTCATCGGCCAAGAAAATGCCAAAAAGGTTCTCTCCGTCGCCGTTTACAACCACTATCAACGCCTCCGCCAAGACCAGGCTAAACTCGACCCCGAATTCAAGGACGTCGAAATCGAAAAATCTAACGTGCTTCTGCTAGGCCCGACCGGCTCCGGCAAAACCCTCCTCGCGCGCACCCTCGCCCGCGTGCTTGACGTCCCATTCTGTATCGTGGACGCCACGACCCTCACCGAAGCTGGCTACGTCGGTGAAGACGTCGAAAACATCATCCTTCGTCTGCTCCAAGCCGCTGATTTCGATGTGGCGCGCGCCGAACGCGGTATCATCTATGTGGATGAAATCGATAAAATCGGCCGCAAGACCGAGAATGTTTCGATCACGCGCGACGTTTCGGGAGAAGGCGTGCAACAGGCGCTGCTCAAAATCCTCGAAGGAACCATCTGCAACGTGCCACCCCAAGGTGGCCGCAAGCACCCGCAACAAGAGTATATCCAAGTCAACACCGAGAAGATCCTCTTCATCGTAGGTGGTGCCTTTATCGGCCTTGAGGAACTCGTCCGCCGCCGCCTCGGCAGCAACACCCTCGGGTTCCATACCGACCCAAACAAGGAGAACCTAGACGATCCCTCCGTCAATATCCTCGAACGCGTCCAACCCGAGGACTTGCTTCACTTCGGACTCATCCCGGAATTCATCGGCCGCCTGCCCGTCATCTCGTCGCTGCGTAAACTCACCGAAGACGAGTTGATGGCCATCCTCACCGAGCCTAAAAACGCCCTCGTCAAGCAATACGGCAAACAACTCGCCATGAACGGCGTCAAACTTCGCGTCACCCGCGATGCCCTGCGCGCCCTCGCCGAGGAAGCTGTGCGCCGCGGCACCGGTGCCCGCGCCCTGCGCTCGATCTTTGAACGCATGATGCTTGATGTCATGTTCGACATCCCCTCACGCAACGACATCGAAGCGGTTACCATCAACCGCCAAGTCGTCCTCGGCGAACGACCGCCCAGCATGCGGCGCAAACGCGTCGATCAGGACGCCGCCTGACGGGGGTTTCGTTACCTGCTAGAGTGCTCTATCGTTCTTTTGAACAAAAAGGCTTCACCGCGCCCTGAATCACTGGTCTCATGAGCTGGCACACTCATGAACACGCCAATGATAGACGCCCAAGAAGGCCAGGTCTCGCTTGAGGATCTCCATATCTCTAATATCGGCCCATGCCGCATCTCCTCACCCGCTTGGAAACGCGACTTCGCCCCAGCGGGCACCGGCTGGCAATCCGATAACGACCGCATCCTGCTCAATGACCAGATGGATGCCGTGAGGCAAGCCATGGCTAACGACATCGAGCCACCCTCTATCGAACTAGCAGGCCCGCGTGGCAACATCTATTTTCAACCTGCGGATTGCTGCTGCGCCATCGTGACGTGCGGCGGTCTCTGCCCAGGCATCAATGATGTGATTCGTGCCATGGTCATGCAGGCTCATTACGTTTACGGTATCCGCCAAATCATCGGTATCCCCTATGGCTTCGAGGGCCTCGATCCCGCCTGCGCCCACTCACCCATCGAACTCACTCCAGATAAGGTGATGAACATCCCTGCCTTCGGCGGCTCTTTCCTCGGCTCGTCCCGCGGCCCTAGAAACACCCAGACCATAGTCAACCGCCTCGAAGAGTTAGGCGTGAACATCCTCATCGTCATCGGTGGTGACGGCTCTCAACGCGGCGCTATGGATATCTATCAAGAAGTCCAGCGCCGCGCTGCCCGCATCTCCATCATCGGCGTTCCCAAAACCATCGACAACGACCTGATGTTTATGGACCGCAGCTTCGGCTATCAGACGGCCTTTGCTGTCGCCTGCCAAGCCGTGGCCTCCGCCCACGCCGAAGCTCGTGGCACCCGCAACGGCATCGGCCTCGTCAAACTCATGGGGCGCGATTCCGGATTCATTGCCTGCTCGGCCGCCCTAGCTTCAGGTGAAGCGAACACGGTACTCATCCCCGAAGTGCCCTTCTCCCTAACCGGACATAACGGATTGTTCGAAACCCTCCGCAACCGCCTCGCCACCCGCGGCCACGCCGTCCTCATCGCCGCCGAAGGTGCCGGGCGCAACCTCATGCCCGAAACCACTCTCACCACCGACGCCTCGGGAAATCGCCTCCACTCAGACGTCGGCATATTCCTCAAGGAGGAAATTCTCCGCCATTTCAAAACTTGCCAGCTAGAGATCAACCTCAAGTATATCGACCCGAGTTATCTCATTCGCAGCGTGCCCGCCTCCCCAGAAGATAGAATCTTCTGCCTCAACCTCGGACGCCACGCCATCCACGCCGCCATGGCCGGTAAAACCGGCATGGTCGTCGCCCGGTGGCACCATCGATTCGTCCACCTGCCCATGAGCCTCGTCACACGCGGACGCCGCAAAGTGGATCCCTCCGGCGACCTCTGGCGCTCGGTGCTCGAAACCACCGGCCAGCCCGCCAATATGGCCACCGACTAAGGCTAATCTCTGATGCCATCGATCGAATCTCGCATAAATTCCGATCTGGCATCCCGACACAAGGGGAAACTTTGTGGGGTTATTAACACCTCCCGATAGAGATGTTGATAGAGGGCTCACCCTTTGGCGTCGGCAGATTCCTGCCTGAGGCGGAGTTGCCCGCAGGCGGCATCGATATCGGCTCCCTTTTCGAGGCGCAGGGTCGCCGAGACTCCAGCGTGGGCGAGAACATCACGGAAGGCGCGGCAATGGTTGTTAGGCGGACGTTGCCACGTGAGTCCATCAACGCTGTTATAGGGAATCAGATTGACCTTAGCATGGAGGCGGCGGGCGTGGCGGGCTAGCAGCGTGGCTTGTTCGAGGCCATCGTTGACTCCATGAATAAGGATATATTCTAAAGTGAGTTGCTGGTTTTTGCGGGTATTCCAATACTCCAGAGCATCGAAAAGCTTGGCGAGCGGCCATTTTTGGGTGACCGGCATGATCTGCTGGCGGACCTCGTCGGTGGCTCCGTGGAGTGAGATGGCGAGGCGAATTTGTTGCGGGTGCTCGGCGAGTTGACGAATCTGCGGAACTAGGCCAACAGTGGAAATGGTGAGATGGCGAGCGCCGAGGTGCAGGGTTTTTTCGCCAGTGAGGAGGGCGACAGAATCTAGCACATTCCTAAAATTCGCGAGGGGTTCGCCCATACCCATGAACACCAGATTATCGACGCGCTCGCCGCTGAGTTGTTCGGCGGCGACGACTTGGCCAGCAATTTCTGAGGGATCGAGGTTACGGGTGAATCCGGCCATGCCAGAGGCGCAAAATTTACATCCGTACGCGCAGCCGACCTGTGAGGAAACGCAAAGTGTGCGGCGGTCAGAAGTTTCACCATAAAGGGCAGGATTCGCTGGAATGAGCACACTCTCAACATAGCGACCGTCGTGCAGGCGAAAAAGAAACTTGCGAGTACTGTCGGCTCCACCCTGGGTGTGCGTGTGCTCAAGTGCCGTGAGTCGAAATGTGGCGGCAAGTTTTTCCCTCAGCGCCACAGGCAGATTGCTCATGGCGTCAATGGATGTGATCTTTTTCTTCCACACCCATTCAAGGATCTGGGTGGCTCGAAATGCCGGCTCACCAACCTCTTTGAGCCAAAAAATTAAATGTTCCGGGGTGATTCCCGTGAGCGCGAGCATGAGTGATGGGATATGTGGGCGACGACGTGATGGGATAAGGCACTCTGCGTATCAAAAAACCTCATGATTTCCGTCTGATGTCTGGCGGTCTCCTCCAAGGAAAGAAAACCGCTGTGCCGTCATTGGTGCTGTGAGCCACGTTCCGTAAACTCTGTAAGTGGGGTCGTTCAGAGCCTTTCTGTCTTCCCTTATCAGGCATGACATAAAACACTGAATGATGACTCCGTTTCTATCATATCGGTTCGGGCCAGCTACCAAGTAAAGACGCACACAGCAGTCGTGAAGAGGTTAGCTCGACACGCGCCGAGCGCAATGGAAAAGAAAAAAAAATTCACGCAGCCCGCCCCCACGCAACACCATCTCGCCGCTCCATCCATCGGACGCCTCACCCGAAAGCGATCATACCAACCAGTCTGCTTTATGGCAAAAGCGATTGGGATTCGACCACCGTGACCTCGCCATTGACGCGCACGTTGACCATGCGTTTGGCTTGGGAGGCGATGCGATAGCTGGTGACCATCCCGAGCTTCCATGCAATGTCCACTTGGAATCCGCCACGGGCGCGCAGCCCCTTGACGCTGCCCGTGGGCCAAGCCTTGGGCAGAGCGGGAAGCAAATCAATCTCGTCGGCGTGGCTCTGCATGAGCATCTCACCTATCCCCGAGCAACCCCCAAAGTTGCCATCTATCTGAAACGGGGGACAACTGTCGAAAAGGTTAGGCAACGTGCGCGGCGGCGTCATCAACATCGAGAGCAGTTGGTATGCGTGATCACCATCTAGCAGCCGTGCCCAGAGATTGATACGCCAGCCGACGCCCCAGCCGGTGGCGTCATCGCCGCGGATTTCCAGAGATTTGCGAGCGGCGGCCGCCAATTCGGGCGTGGTGCGCGGTGAGATCTGGGCGCTAGGGAAAAGACCATAGAGATGCGACACGTGACGGTGTTTTATCTCGGGCGCTTGCATGTCCCAGTCTTCTAACCACTCCTGAAGTTGGCCCGCCTTACCGATCTGGTTGGGTGCCAAGCGAGCGCGAGTGGCAATCATTTTGGCGCGCAGCTCGGCGTCCACGCCCAGGATCGCGGATGCGCGGATGCAGTTAGAAAACAAGTCGCGGATGATTTGGCTGTCCATGGTGGGCCCGGCACAGACGCTCACGCCGCCGGGATGCGTGTTTTCAGGGGAGAGCGACGGGCAGGTCACCAGCCACTTGTGCTTAGGTTCTTCCACGAGCGTATCGAGAAAAAACTGTGCCGCACCTATCATGACCGGATAGACTTGGGCGAGA
Source organism: Verrucomicrobiota bacterium (assembly GCA_039804325.1). GTDB lineage: Bacteria > Verrucomicrobiota > Verrucomicrobiia > Verrucomicrobiales > Akkermansiaceae > Luteolibacter. The sequence goes on along the minus strand of JBDLWH010000123.1, from coordinate 209 downwards.
TACTTCTTGTCGCCTGCGAATTCGTAACGGTCCCACAGATTTTTACAGAGCCACGCGCCGCCGGTCGGCCAGAACCCCCAGGTGGGGCCGTCGATGGGAGCGGTGGCGCGCCACAAATCGGTGTTGTGATGGCACACCCAGCCGCCCGCGCCCCAATTCACCTTGGCCGTGCGGCGGCCCGGTTCGACCAGCTCGCTGATCATTTGGAT
>JBDLWH010000122.1:0-3457 GCA_039804325.1 Verrucomicrobiota bacterium | reverse complement strand
CCGAATCTCCGCTTCTCGGTCTTCCACGACGAGAACGCGGAAATCTACATCAATGGCGTGCTGGCTGCGACGATCGGCGGCCATAACTCGAACTATGCCTTATTCGCGCTCACGACCGCGGGTCAGAATGCCATTCTATCGAACGCCACCAATGTCCTCGCGGTGCATTGCCATCAGACCGACGGAGGGCAATTTATCGACGTCGGCTTGAGCTTGCTGCAAGATGCCGTGGCGGTGCCACCACGGCCCGTGCCGACCCAGCCCAGCAGTTTGGTCATAAAAAATGGCCAGTTTGGCCCGTCGTTAGGTTGGGCGTCAGTGGCTAACGCGACGACCTACCAAATCAAACGCTCCCTCACCAGCGGCGGCCCCTACACTAACAAAGTGTTCACCTCGCCGATCAATGGCGTGATCGACACCGCCGTCGCCAATGGCGTGACTTATTACTATGTCGTCTCTGCGATGAATGCCACCGGCGAGAGCTTGAACACGGCGGAAATCGCCGTGACCGCAGTCGTAATACCGCCACCGCCGCCACCGCCACCGAGTTTAAGCGCGTGGTTCAAGGCGGAGGCGCTGAGCGGTTTGTCTAACGGCGATTTGGTTGGCACTTGGATAGATTCCTCCGGTAAGAGCAACACCGCCACGCAGGTTACCACCACTCGCCAGCCAAGTTATGTGAGCGCCGCGATCAATGGTCGGCCTGCAGTTCGTTTCAATGCCGCAGAAAGCGACAACCTTGCCTTCAATCGGCCGGTGAAAGATGACTTCGCGATCTTTTGTGTTTTCCGCAGCACCCAAGGCCTTGGCACTGGCACAAACTTCTACAACGGCGCCGGCTTGGTGAGCGGCGAGATGTCAGGCGCGACCAATGATTTCGGCCTCAGCCTGAATGCTAGCGGTAAACTATTGGCTGGAACGGGAAACCCGGAGAGGACCATCGCCTCGACCGGTTCCACCTTCAACAATGGGTCTGCCCACGTTGCGGTGTTTAAGCGGACGAAAGCTACTGGCCTGCTAGAACTATTTGCAGATGGAATCGCGCAGGGCACGGCGACCGGCGGGGTGCAGTCATTGACCGCACCGACCACGTTGGTTCTCGGCTCCCATCCTGTTTTGAATAACTATCTTACCGGTGATATCGCCGAAGTTAAAATCTACGATGGAATCATGAACGATGCCGACCGCGCCGCAGTGAGCAGCGCCCTCGCCTTCAAATACGGCCTGGCTGCCGCGGTCCTGCCCCGCCCACCCACGGATTTCGGGGTCGTCGCTGGCAACCATCAAGCGTCCTTGAGTTGGTCTCCACTCATCGAAGCTAGCACCTATATCGTGAGCGGATCGGCCACCGTCGATGGCCCATTCACGCCTATCGCACAGAACCTCACGACGGCTAGTTTTGTCGATCTCGCCGCCATTCCGGGGCAAACCAAATACTACCGGGTGCAGGCGTATAACGAATCGGGAACCGGCCTCGGCACGAGCGTCATCGGCGTTCTCGTCCCCATGCCAACCGTCGATATCGGCATCAACGCCAGCACGGTGACCATCCACTGGCCAACTTGGGCCAGCGATTGGACGCTCCACTCGTCACCTGACCTGCTCTCCACCCATTGGTCGCCGGTAGCGGCAACGCCCGTCGATCATGCCGGAACCCTGGAAGTAACCATCCCTCGCGATTCTAGCAAAAAGTTTTTCCGATTGGTGTGCCCATCCCCCTGAGTATCGAGTGGGCATCGTGGTGCTCAGAAAGAACCATGGATAAATAACAGCCCCCCGGATTTTTGGCTTTCCCTTGCCCGGCGTCATCCTACACTGCGCCCCATGACCTATCGGCTTATCGCTTGCTCCTCATTGTCCGTGGCCATGTTTCTGCTCGCCTCCTGCGGCGCAGATTCTGATATGCCGATGCTCGCGGGCAATACCCAGGCCGCTAGCGGCACAGGGGAAGCGCTCTACCACGACGCCAAGCTGGCCGACGACGCGGGGAAATCCGGCAAAGCCATCAAGCTTTACGACCAGGTGGCTACGCAGTATCCGTTTGCGCCCTCAGCGGCTCAGGCGAGATTTCGTCAGGCCCAACTCCTTGAGCAAGCTGGCAAGGTCGAACCCGCATTTGATGCCTACGGCAAATACCTCGAACGCTTCCCCGGCAGCGGCCTTTACGCGACCTCGCTGGCACGCCAAGCATACCTCGCCCAGTCGGCCGCCGATGGCCACGTCATGACGCACTTCCTCGGGATTAAAACTAAGCTCTCGTTAGAAAAAACCGTCGCCATGCTCGGGAAAGTCCGCGATCACGCGCCCAAATCGCCAACGGCGGCCAAAGCACAATTCACCATCGGTGTGCTCAACCAGGCGAAACGCAAGTCCAAGGAGGCCATCGATGCTTATCGCCAGCTTGTCCGTGATTTGCCGTTGTGTTCAGAGGCCCCCGAGGCACTTTTCCGCGTTGGGGTCATTTTGATGGAAGATGCCCAGCGAGGGAATCAGAACCAAGCTAACGTGGATCTCTCGCGTGAGGCGTTCAATGATTACCTCATCCAGTATCCCGGACACTCACGCAATGAGGAAGCTCGCAAGTTGTTAGGGTATCTCGACGGTCGTGACCTCCAGCGATCATTCGACATCGCCGAGTATTACCTCAAAACGGGCAAACCGGAATCCGCCAAAGTTTACTATCGCGATATCTGCAAGCGCTCGGGCTCGGGTACTTTGGTAGATGCCTCGAAAGCCCGCCTCAAAGAGTTGGGAGAATAACTGCACTCATGAAACCCCTCGCCCTGCTTTTCCCCGCGTTATTGCTCGTTTCCTGTGCGGGCTATCAGCTTGGCGGCGTCAAACCCGCGTCCCTCGCCCGCGTTCAATCCATCGCGGTGCCCATGTTTTCCAATGCCACGCTCCACCCGCGCGCCGAGGCGCTCGCCACCTCGGCCGTGGCCAATGCCATCGTCCTCGACGGCACCTACCGCATCGCCGCGATAGATCACGCCGATGCCGTGCTCAAAGGAAAACTCACCAATATCACCTATGCGCCCATTCGTAACACGCGCCTCAATACCTTGCATCCCGAAGAACTCTCTAACATGGTGACCCTCCGCTGGTCCCTCACCGACGCCAAAGACCCCACCAAGGTGCTCGCCTCTGGCTCGTCCACCGGCCGTAGCCAATTGTATGTGGCCGATAACCTCCAAACCGCCCGCAACAATGCGCTCCCTGACGCCCTAGAACGCGCCGCCCAAGCCCTCGTCTCAACGCTGTCTAACGGATACTGAGCCGCCAGGGCCGAGGTGTTCTGTATCGCCGCGCTCTGAGCGTCGGTGCGCATGAATAGCCCTGTATCGCCGCGCTCTGAGCGTCGGTGCGAACCGAACGTGCGGATTTAATTCCGCTGTGGCACCCGTTCCCAGGGTAGGCCTCATTCCATTCGGCCAACCCTGGGCTGGAGGACGCAAGC
>JBDLWH010000121.1:0-7353 GCA_039804325.1 Verrucomicrobiota bacterium | reverse complement strand
GATGTCGATGACGTCATTGCTGACCAATTCGTTCACGAGCAACCGATCTCTCTTTCTCAACTCAAGCAGGGCATACGCCGCGCCACTACCGCTAACAAGTTGGTGCCTGTCGCCGGTGGCTCCGCCTTCAAAAATAAGGGCGTCCAATACCTCCTCGATGCGGTCGTCGATTACCTCCCCAGCCCGATTGACATCCCGTCGGCCATCGGCATGGACCCCGACCACGAGGAATCCAAGATCGAGGTCATCACCTCAGATCACGAAAAATTTGTTGCCCTCGCCTTCAAACTCTGGGCTGACAAATATGTCGGCAAACTGATTTTCTTCCGTGTTTATTCGGGCTCCATCAAAAAGGGCGACACCGTTTACAACCCGCGCACCCGCCGCTCCGAACGCGTCGGTCGCCTCATCCAGATTCAGGCCGATGCCCACAAGGACATCGACGTGTGTTACGCCGGGGACATCGCCGCCATGGTCGGCCTCAAAAATGTCACCACCGGCGATACGCTCGCAGCCGATAAACACGACGTGCTCCTTGAGCCGCCGACATTTCCTGAGCCGGTCATCTCCATGGCCGTCGAACCGAAAACCAAAGTCGATCAGGAAAAACTGGCCCTCGCCCTGAACCGGCTCTCCGAGGAAGATCCGACGTTCATGGTCAAGACCGACGAGGAAACCGGCCAAACCATCATTTCAGGCATGGGTGAACTCCACTTGGAGATCATCGTTGACCGCTTACGCCGCGAATTCAAAGTCGAAGCCAACACCGGCGCCCCTCAAATCGCCTACCGCGAAACCATCACTCACGCTGCCGGCGGCGAAGGCAAACTCGTCAAACAATCCGGCGGCCGCGGCCAATACGGCCACGTCATTCTCTCAATCAAGCCTAACGAAAAGGGCAAGGGCCTCACCATCGATAATAAAGTCATCGGCGGTGCCATCCCTAAGGAATACATCAACGCCGTCCTCAAAGGTGTTACCGAGTCCACCACCAATGGCATCGTCGCCGGCTACCCAGTCATCGACGTCCATGTGGAGATCCTCGATGGTTCCTACCACGATGTGGATTCTAACGAAAACGCCTTCACCATGGCCGCCATCTTCGCCATGAAAGACGGTCTCAAAAAGGCCAAGTCGGTCTTGTTGGAACCCATCATGGCCGTCGAAGTCTCTACCCCAGATGATTACCAAGGCGACGTCATGGGTGATTTGAGCCGCAGACGCGGACAAATCCAAAATACCGAATCCAAAGGTAAGCTTTCGATCGTACACGCCAACGTCCCTCTCAAAGAAATGTTCGGCTATTCCACGGCCGTGCGCACTCTCTCATCGGGACGTGCCTCGTATGCCATGACCCCATCGCATTTCGAGCAAGTCCCCTCTAATATCGTTGAAGAAATCGTCAGTGACCGCCTCGGTTGACCTTCCTTTCTCACCCTTTACCACGTCAAACGACACCACACCTCCACCATGGAAAATCAGAAAATCCGCATCCGTCTGCGCGCTTTCGATCACCGCGCGATCGACCGCTCCGCCCAAGAAATCGTGGAGACCGCGAAACGCACCGGCGCACGCGTCGCCGGCCCTATCCCACTGCCCACTCGTATCGAAAAATTCAGCGTCAACCGCTCGGTTCACGTGAATAAGAAATCCGCTGAACAATTCGAGATTCGCACACACAAGCGCCTCCTCGATATCGTGGACCCAACCGCACGCACGGTCGATGAGCTCAAGAAGCTCAATCTGCCCGCCGGTGTGGACATCACCATCCGTATCTAACCGACACCCATCGCCGTCGGATCTCCCAATTCAATTTTTTTTCAACTCTCAAATTCTTTCACCGCCATGTCACTCGGCCTACTCGGCAAAAAAATCGGTATGACCCGCCTGTTCGACTCGCAGGCAGGGATCATGATCCCTGTTACGGTCATCGACGTCTCGGATAACACCATCCTCCAGGTCAAAACCCCGGAAATCGATGGCTACTCCGCCGTGCAGGTCGGCTATGGCGACCAAAAGGAACAACGCGTCATCAAACCGGATCTCGGCCGCTTCAAAAAAGCAGGCTCCACCCCGAAACGCTTTGTCTCTGAATTCCGCTTCCCAACCGGCGCCGCCACTCCCGAATCCCATCCCGGCATGGAGCTCTTCTCTGTCGGCCAATGGGTCGATGTCATCGCTGACTCCAAGGGCAAAGGCTTCCAAGGTGCCGTCAAACGCCACGGATTCGGCGGCCTCAAAATGACCCACGGGTCCATGATGCACCGCCGGACTGGCGCCATCGGCTGCCGATCCACCCCAGGCCGCGTCTGGAAAAACCAGAAGATGCCCGGCCACATGGGCACCACTCGCACCACGGTGCAGAATCTCAAAATCGTCGCCATTCGCTCGGAAGATGGCGTCATCCTCATCTCCGGCGCGGTGCCCGGTGCCAAGGGTGGATATGTCACCGTCCGATCCGCCAAGAAAAAGACCGCCTGATCCGGCGCACTCGTTAAACCTCTTACGCTTTTAAGTCATGTTTGCTAAGTCCCTCACCGTCGAAGACGCCCAGTCCGCCAGCCTCGTGTTGGTTGGCCCGGAAAAAGGCCGCCAGGCCGTTCACGATCTCGTCACCGCATATCGCGCCAATCGCCGCACCGGCTCCGCCTGCACCAAAACCCGCGGCGAAGTCTCCGGCAATAACAAGAAAATCTTCAAACAAAAGGGCACCGGTAATGCCCGTCACGGCGATAAACGCGCTCCCATCTTTGTCGGCGGTGGCGTCGTCTTCGGCCCACGACCACGTGACTATTCCAAGAAAGTCACCAAAACCGTCCGCAAGCTCGCCTTGCGCCGTGTCCTCGGCGACCTTGTCCGCGCCGAAAAAATCAAAGTGGTGGACGCCTTCACCGTGGCTGACGGCAAAACCAAGTCGTTCGTCGCAGCGGTTGGCTCGCTCAGCGCTCCAGGAAAAATCCTCTTGGTTTCCAACACGTTTGACGAATCGACCTACTTGGCCGCTCGCAACGTCGCCTGGGCCCAACTTGTCACGGGTAACGACATCAACGTCGAACAACTCCTCCTCGCTAACACCGTCATCCTCGTGGGTGACGCGCTTCAATCACTCGCTCAGCGCACCGCCTGAACCCCGGACCCCACCTCGAGATCATGAAAGATATTTATCAGGTCATTAAAAACGTCCGCCTCAGTGAGAAGGCCACCTTCCTCCAGGAGACGAACAACGAAGTCACCCTCGAAGTCGATCGCCAAGCTAACAAGCTTGAGATCAAACAAGCCGTCACTCAACTCTTCGGAAAAACCGTCTTGAGCGTTCGTACCGCCAACTACGACGGAAAACTCCGCCGCCAACGCCGCGCTGATGCCGGCCGCACCAACCACTGGAAAAAAGCCATTGTCCGTCTGAAGGACGGCGAGTCACTCGACCTCATCTGAGCGATTCCGCCGCTGCTCCCATCGTAAAACTTCACCGTTCCGCGAGCCATGCCATTGAAAAATTTCAAGCCAATCACCCCGTCCGCGCGCTATAAAAACCTCCCGTCATTCGAGGAGGTCACTAAGAACAAGCCTGAAAAAAGCTTGCTCACGCCGCTCAAGCGCTCCGGGGGGCGCAATAACACCGGTCGCATCACGTGCCGCCATATCGGCGGTGGCCATAAACGCCACTATCGATTGATCGACTTCAGACGCGGAAAATACGACGCGCCAGCTACGGTCGTGGGCATCGAATACGATCCCAACCGCACCTGCCGCATCGCTCTCATCGAGTATGATGACGGTCAGAAATCCTACATCCTCGCCCCGCTGGGACTCGAAGTCGGCACTAAAGTCGTCTCCGGCCAAAACGTCGCCCCCAAAACTGGCAACGCCATGCCCCTCAGCGCCGTGCCACTCGGCACCTCGATCCACAACATCGAACTCATCCCTGGCAATGGCGGCAAAGTCGCCCGCGCCGCCGGCCAGCTCGCGGTGCTTTCTAACCGCGATGGCGGATGGGCACTCGTTAAAATGCCCTCGGGCGAAATCCGCCGGTTTAACGACAGGTGTTTCTGCACCATTGGCCAGGTCGGCAACCGCGACCACATGAATGAAACCTCCGGCAAGGCTGGCCGCACTCGCTGGCAGGGCGTTCGCCCGACGGTGCGCGGCATGACCATGAACCCGGTTGACCACCCGAACGGCGGTGGCGAAGGCAAATCAAAATCCGGTGGTGGCCGTCAGCACCTTACCAGCCCATGGGGCCACGCGAAGGGCGAGAAGACCCGCAATCACAAGAAGACCACTAATGTGTTCATCGTGGCTTCCCGTCACAAAAAGAAGTCCTAATCCCTTCATCCTGATAGCTCCACAAACTTCCTGATCTCATGCCACGCTCTCTCAAGAAAGGCCCCTACGTCGATCAAAAGCTTCTCGCTAAAATCGACACCGTCACCGAAGCCGGATCCGACCGCAAACCCATCAAAACATGGAGCCGCAAGTCGATGATCACCCCAGACTTCGTCAGCCACAACTTCGCCGTCCACAACGGCAAAACGTTTGTCCCGGTTTACGTCACGGAAAATATGGTCGGCCACAAACTCGGTGAGTTTGCTCCGACTCGTATCTTCCGCACCCACGGCGGCATCGGTAAGAAGTAAGCCTTTTTTCCCCTTCTCTCGTTCATGCGCACCACCAACCATTCCTATGCTTTTGCCTCAGCCGTCGGGCTGCTGGCATCTGTCGGAATGGCCGTGGCTCAACCCGCGCACTCCGAGAACCACCCACAGATCATCGTCGATCTCCAACAACAAAACCAGACGCTCCAACGCAGCCTGGCCGAAGCCAATCGCGGCGAAAAACAAGCCAGCGAACAACTCGGCCATGTCCGCGAGCGTCTCGAAGCCCTCGGCAAAAACCTCTTGGATGGCGGGGACGATCGCCTCATCCAAGCTGCTGCCGACCTGCAACTCGCCAACGAGCGCATCACAGAGCTCGAAGGCTCGGCCGGTAGGCTCGCGGCATCAGTCAATGACTACCTCCCTCAGGCGGTCGTTTCTGACCCCGATACTCGCTTACGTGTCGAATCTTCACTAAGAGAGCTTGACTCTGTGCTCGGACTCCGCCAGAAGCCACGCCCCGTCGCGCGAACCGGATCACTCCAGCAAGCACGTATCGTGAGCTTAGATGAGAAAAGCGGCATGTTGGTGCTCAATATTGGCGAAAGCCAGGGCGCTAAAATCGGCATGTCCTTTCTTCTCACCCGCGGCTCACAATCCTACGGGAAAGCCATTCTCGCCGATGTCCGCAAGGGCGTCAGCGGCGTCTTTGTCGAGTCTCTCGACCCTGCCGCTCCATCTCCTCGCCCCGGCGACCTCGCCATCCTCGAAACACAAGCCACCGCGCAGTAACCATTCACGTCCGCCGCCCTATGGAAGTCAAAAGCACCACCAAATACGTTCGTCTCTCGCCTAAAAAGGCCCGCGACGTCGCCCGTGAAATTCAAGGCCTGCCCGTTTCAAGCGCGCTTGATATCCTGACCTTCACGCCCAAGAAAGCCGCTCACTTGATCGGTAAGACTCTTAAAACCGCCATCGCCGATGCCGAAAATAATTTCGCTCTCGATGCCAGCTCGCTCATCATCAAGGAAGCCGTCATCGGCGCCGCTCCCACCCAACGCCGGTTCAAACCGCGCGCCAAGGGGTCGGCCGGCCCCATCCTCAGGCGCTCAAGCCATATCTCTATCACTCTCGTGGGTTCTGCTCCCGAGAAAAAAAATAAGGCAGCCCGCAAGGCCGCCGACCCAAAAACCGAAGGCGCTCCTGCCCCTGCGGATGACCAAGCCACCACCCCTCTCTCCTAATCTCATTCCGAACCGCATATGGGCCAGAAAGTAAATCCGATCGCATTCCGCCTCGCCGTCAATAAAGACTGGCGCTCCAAATGGTATGCCCACGGCAAAGATTACAGCAATAAACTGCACGAAGACCTTGCCATCCGTGGCTACCTCAAGAATAAGCTCCAAAACGCCGGCCTGGCCCGCGTCATTATCGAGCGCGCTTGGAACAGCGTCCGTGTCACCCTTCACTCATCTCGCCCGGGTTTGATCATCGGTCGCCAAGGGAAGGAAATCGAAGTGATGACCAAAGAAATCACCGATATCTGCAAAGGCGCTCAAGTCAAAATCGATATCATCGAAATCCGTAAACCCGAACTCGATGCTCAATTGGTCGCCGAACAAATCGCCGTCCAACTCGAACGCCGCATCAGCTTCCGCCGCGCCATGAAACGCGCCCTCCAAACCGCCATGGAATTCGGGGCCGAAGGCATCCGTCTCCGCTGCGCTGGCCGCCTCGGCGGTGCCGATATCGCTCGCGCCGAAGGATACCGCGAAGGCAAAGTCCCTCTCCAAACCCTCCGCGTCCCACTCGACTACGGCTTTGCCGAAGCTCGCACGGTTTACGGAATCATTGGCGTGAAATGCTGGGTCAATAAAAAGGATGACGACTCAGCCGGTAAACCCCAAGGTGATCGCGGCGATCGCGGCAACCGGGGTAACGACCGCGGTGACCGCGGCGGCGACCGTGGCGGTGCCCGCCGCCCGAACAACCGTAATTGATCCTATTTCTTTTTAACTTTCTAACGATTAACCACAAATTTCCCCAAGGAGGACTGAGCCATGCCTTTGATGCCCAAACGAACCAAGTTCCGCAAAGCCCACCGCGGAAGCCGCTCTGGAAATGCCCAGACCGGCACCACTGTCGCCTTCGGTGACTTCGGCCTGCAAACCCTCGACCGCGGATGGATGTCCAACCGCCAAATCGAAGCCTGCCGTATCGCTATCAACCGGTCGCTCAAACGTAAGGGCAAGGTCTGGATCCGCATCTTCCCTCACAAACCGATCACATCCCGCCCACCCGAAGTCCGGATGGGTAAAGGTAAAGGTGCCGTCGAAGGTTGGGTCGCGGTCATCCGCCCAGGTAACATCCTCTTCGAAGTCGGTGGCGTCACCGAATCGTTGGCCAAAGAAGCCATGCGCCTCGCCTCGTATAAACTCGGCATCCGCACTCGCTTGGTCGTCCGCAATCCTCACTTCTGATCCATCCCTCAACCACTTCCTGAATTATGGCCAAAACTAAAGCCAAATCCATCCGCGACCTCTCGGCCGACGAACTCAAACTCCAACTCCGCGAACTTAAGCAGGAAGCTCTCAACCTCCGCCTCCAAAAAGCAACCGGCCAACTTGAAAACTCCGCTCGTATCCGTCAGGTGCGCCGCGAAACCGCTCAAGTCATGACAGCGGTTACTGCCAAGAACAACGCTTGAGCCCTGCTCCAAACGCCACCACCTATCCCACCATGAGCGATCCTTCCCAGG
>JBDLWH010000120.1:0-3481 GCA_039804325.1 Verrucomicrobiota bacterium | reverse complement strand
AACCGCGCTTTGGCGGTCCGTCCGGTTAGTCCCCGCTGGCGGGGTGATTTTGGGTCAGACATCCGCCCATCCTAGCCGCCTATCGCCACTTGAATAGGGGGTCAATTTTGGGACGCTTACGCTCCGTGGGCCCCAGCGTCCGCACAAAACTGGTGACTCCGCGTAAGTCCGTGCGCGTGCAGGTGGCGGCCAGCGCGACCGCGAACCAGAGAAAAGTGCGGGTTCTGGCGAAGGCCTCTTGACCACGATCCTGCAAAATCTAGACATCCCGACCCATCGCCCCCTCCAACTCCCGAAGGCGGGCTAACAGCGGAAGTCGGCATAGTGCCCCAAAAATGCCGCAGTCAATCGCGGATGGCGTCTCATCGTTGCTTGCCTGCAATGAAATCGTCAGGGACCGATTCAAAAACATCAACCGGGAGAATCGCCCCCTTGGCATCAAAGCGCAGAGGGGAAATACACGTTTCCCGGAGCACTCCATCGACGCGAGGAACAAGAAAACGATGATAAGCGACAACCCATTCATCACGTCCGGGGACTTGAACGATCGAGTGATGTCCGGCCGCCTTGATCTCCCCTTGCTGTTGGAGAATCGGCCCGCCAGCAGCTTTGCTGAAGGGTCCCAGCGGTGACTTTGAAGTCGCATAAGCAACCGCATAGCGTGGATCGCGGGTGTCATGCTCGGACCAACTCAGGTAATATACGCCCCTTCGTTTGAACACAAATGGGCCTTCGTTGTAGCCCTCTTGCTCAAGCTGCTTCACCGCCTTACGGTCAAATGAAATCATATCATCGTTCAATTTCACCGCCATGCATTTACCCTGACCAAAATATAGATACGCCGAGCCATCGTCATCGACGAAGACCATCGGATCAATCACCTGGCATGGATAGTCGCCCTTTGCCACGAGCGGCTTGCCCAGCGGATCACGGAACCCCTTCATTGGATGATCCGAAACGGCAACGCCAATGTTCTGATTCGCCGAAAAGTAAAAATAGTACTTGTTGTTTTTGGCGGCGATGGCGGGTGCCCATGCTTGGCCGCTTGCCCATTTGACATCGCCCGGGAGGTTCAGGATGACGCCCTCATCCTTCCATGTCTTCAAATCCTTTGATGTCCAGCCATGGAAAGAGGTGGGATTCCAACCGACCTTGTCCGACGTCGGATAGAGGCAGAACGTCGTGCCAATTACGGCGATGTGAGGATCTGCCGTCACTCCCGGCAGCACCGGTGGAGGGGGCGCTTTCTCTTCCGCAGCAAAAGCCGAAAAAGAAAGCATGGCCATAAGACCACTCGCAACGGGGATTGCGCGGTAGGTGGTCTTAATTAGGTTGGATAGGTCAATCATTGGTTTGGTTTGGTTTAACTAGGTTGAATCGGTCAATCATTGGTTTGGGAGAGGCGAACAGTGCTTCGAGCATCCGGCCATCAGCGGGTGCAACTAAGGACTCCGGCGAAGAGCTGAACTCGCCGAACAAACGGGTGCTAAAGTAGCGCTCGGCGCGGTCGCAGAGCAGGGTGACCACGCAGGCATCCGGCGCCAAATCCTGGGCGATCTTGACGGCGGCGGCGACGTTGGCACCGGACGATGTGCCGACTAACAAACCGAACTCGCGGTTCAAACGTTGGGTCATGGCGAGGGCCTCGGCGCTCTTCACCTTGATCGTCCCGTCCAGCGGCGCGGTGCGCAACAGCGGTGGGATGAATCCGCCAGAGACGCCTTCGATCCAGTGGCAACACGGCATTTCGCCGAAGAGCATGGCCGCTTCATCGGGTTCCATGGCATAGACCCGCGCCTTCGGACAGCGGGCTTTAATGGCCTTGCCACACCCGGCCAGAGACCCGCCGGTGCCGAAACCTGCGACAAAGGCGTCCACGGGCTGCGGCACCTGCCGGAGGATTTCCTGGCCAGTGGTGTGGATGTGGTCCTCCGCGTTGAGCAGATTTTCAAACTGGCGGGGCAGGAAATACCGAGGATCGTTGGCGGCCATTTCCAATGACAAATCGATGCCGGTCTGATAGCTCGCGCCACTCTCGAACAGGATCAAATCCGCCCCCAACTGCTGAATGAGTTGCCGCCGTTCGCCGCTGGCGCTTTCGGACATCAGGATGGCGACGCGGTGGCCTAGGGCGGCCCCGAGCATGGCCAACGAAATCCCCGTGTTGCCGCTGGTGCATTCGAGGATAGTCGAGTCCGGCTGCAACAGACCGCGCCTTTCGGCATCCAGAATAATGCATTGGGCCAGGCGATCCTTGATGCTGCCGCTCGGATTGAGAAACTCGCATTTGGCGTGAATAGTCACACCTTCCGGCTCCATCCTGAGGGTCACCAGGGGGGTGTTGCCAATCAGCGAGAGGACGGCTTCATTGCGCCGCACCGCGCACCGTGGTGAAAGTCGTTGTAAGGTATTCATAGTAATTCAATTGCTGTTAGTCAATTCAAAACACGCCTGGGCAAGGGACTTGTGGTTGGCTAGTTGCTGCCGGGTGAGCCTTTTCTCGCAGCGCCCTCAGTTTTCACCTCAGTTTTAAAATCGCGCAGACTCCGCACAGGTTCGTTGCCGGCCTGCATCAACGCTGCCTCCATCTGGTAATCACCGGGCTGCGAGGGCAGATCAAACGTGAAGGCTAGTTTGGTTCGGCCTAACGATCCAACCGTACAGGCTTGGCTTCTTTCCGAAACGGCAACTCCTTTGCGGAGCAGTCGGCATCTGATCGTTCCCTGCCAATCCTTGTCAAGATCATTGATCACCACCACCGGAAACTCCTGTGCTTTGCCCGCTGCGTATTCCTCCGCCCAAGCGTCGATCATCAAGCCCACCGGCGCGAAAGCGTCTCTGACATATTGATAGAAATTCGGTTCCCAGACCAACTTCTCGACATCAGTCCAATGGTCGCTGGTCTGGCCATCGGCACGCGAATAGCCAAGGACGCAGAAATCCAAAATCCCGGCGCAAGCGCGGTGCGAGCGCCAGAATTCCGTCTCGGCTGCGGTGTAACGTGCATAAAGATGCTGACGCTCGGCGGCGGTGGAATCCGGCCCCAACAAGTTTTTATAGAGATCGCGGGTCAAGGTGGTGGGCGTGCCGTCGCGGTTCAGCCACAGCCAGCCGTATTCGTTGATGATGATCGGATTCTTTTCATTGTTGTCAATTCCGACGTTGCCATCAGGCACGCCGGAGTCTTTAGCGATATCAGCGAGCTTGAATTTGGCATCGCAGAAGTGGTAGGGGTGAGACTCGAACACATCACCCGGTGCCTGCGGCGGTGCCCAGCCATTGTCCCATGGGCGATTGGATAAATCCAAGGAACGGACCATCTGGATGGCCTCCCCAGTGCGGGCTTGAATAGGCGTTTCATTGCACGCATCCCAGATGACCACAGACGGATGATTCCAGCGTTCCTGCATCCACTCGGTGTATTCTCTAGCAAGTTCTTTCGGGTCGAAATCGTCGGGTTTCGGATCCATTTTCCAGATCG
>JBDLWH010000119.1:0-5710 GCA_039804325.1 Verrucomicrobiota bacterium | reverse complement strand
GCGGCCATGGCTGGTGACGGCTCGGCTTGACGGCTCGGCGCGGGCGGCGCGGAGTCGAGCCGACCATCACGGGTATCGCTTTGAGTGGTTTCCAAATCCATCTCGTTTTTCGGCGCGACGCCCGACTGCGCAGGCATGGGTGCCGCCGTCGGCTCCGGCGTCCTGTCACTCGTGGCGCGGGTGTCGCGTTCGCCAAAAACCCCCGGGCGCTCGGGACGTTCCCGATTTTGGCTCTCGTCGGTTTGGGCGAAACGCGGTGCCATCACTCGTGGCGAAACCCGTGCCGCTGGCGCATCGCGCGCAACCGACGCCAATGCGAGTGGCTCGGGTGATACATCCGGGAAAATCATTGCCACCACTTGCGGCACCGCCTCCGGCGCTAACCTGGCGTTTTTCCGCATCTTCGCCGATTCTAACATCGCGACCCCCGCCGTAGCCACGATGGCCGTGTTGGCTATCAACGAAAGCCCGAGCGCAATCACCCACAGGTGACCGTCGTCGCGTGCCGTTAACGAATCCGATGATTGCATGACCAACGTCGGCAACCATGCCGGGAAACACGCTCAACGCAATCCGCGATATTCCCCCCCATTTCCCTCATTTCGCCACCTTTCTCCAACAATCTCATCGAATTTCTTGACACGCGCCCACAAACCGGGCTCTCTCTGCCCACGCGTTTTCCGCAACGCACCCGTAGCTCAATTGGATAGAGCGTCTGACTACGAATCAGAAGGTTAGGGGTTCGAGTCCCTTCGGGTGTACTCTCATTTTCAATGAGTGACACCGGCTGGCTCACGGTCACCCAAGTGCGAGTATCCAAGTTGGATCTTTTTTGGATGCTTTTTCTTTCGCCGAAAGAAAGGCGATTGAGCGTTTTCCCACGGGCTGGGAGGGGTTTTCTCCGATGACGCTCGATGATGTTGCGCAGGGCCGCAACATCGACGTAGCGGTGGGAACTGTAGCGGCGGTCTGTCGCTGTTTCTTCGTCATTGGCATCGCCCGACGGTCGCAGAGCGCCGCTAGAGGCGAGAGTGATCGTTCCGATCAAGTCGATCAGCTCATCTAGCCGGTCTTTACGATGATTGAGGTTAGGGGAGAGCCACCGGCTTAATGGTTTTCTGGGTGAAGCGCACGACGAGCTGATAGTTTGAGCCAGCGCGAGCGGTTCCTAGCAGGGCCGAACCACCTGATTCGAGTGACCAGAGGTGGGAGGGCGTGAATGAACCGTCGGCGAGGCTCCCCATAGTCGGCAGCGATCCTTGCTGCGTGGGCTTGCCGTAAAGCGTGCGCAGTAACACGATAAATTCCTTCCAACTCGATGCAATGCGCGATGGATAGGCGCTGGCGGGCAAGGCGTCGGTTTGTAACGTGAGCTCGCGCAACTCCCCGGCAATGGTCCAATCGAAGAAAAGCGACGCGTTGAGTCCGCCGACTCTCTTGCGGGTTCGAAAAATACCATTGAGACCCGTACGCCCGAGAAACGTATCACCCACAATCATTTCCACCACTGGACTCGCCTTGAGTTTGGCTAACACCAGATCCCGGGTGTCACCAAAAACCAGTTGGTCCTTAACGGTCGATTGCTTGGGCACGAGGGTCGCAAGCTCGGCGGCGGTTGAAATCGCTGGTGCCGCTTGTGCCACCGGGGCTGCCGGGGCAACCGGTGCCGCCGGTGCCGCCGGGGTTATGGCTGGTGCCCCCGGAAGCGGGTGGTTGGCATCGAGCCAGGTCCGATCGGCCTGATGAAGTTTGGCGAGCGGGACGGTGACGACCTTGTCCTCAGCCTGGCGGATGGTGACGCTTGTGGCGTCGCGATTGAGGAAATCGCCTGGGACGGCGCGCTGGCCGTCTGCGCTCGTCCAGAGGCGGGGGGCACCCTGAAGACAGGCGGCAGAGGCGAGTAATAGAGAGATGATAAACTTGGGGGTCATAGTGAAATGCGGCTCAGTGTCCCTGAGGTTTGGCGCGCGGCTCCCATTCTTTGCGGGTCCGAGAACGTACCGAGAGAATCACCGGAATGCCTGGGGCTAGATGCGCCGCACGGTAACGGTTGACGATATAGGATTCATAACTTGCGGCCATCAGGCGCTTGTCGTTCACAAAAAGCACAATCGAGGGCACCGGGATGACACAGTATTTTTCGTTGGTGGCGGCAGTGGCGTAGTAGAGCTTGAGGCGTTTCCCGAGTTTTTTGTCGATGGGTGGCGGGGTACTCGCGAAGGCGGCCTGCAGGATACGGTTGAGTTGGCCGGTGCCGGGGATGTTTTGGGCCCCTTTGCGGATTTTGAGGGATTCCTTCAGGATGTGCTCCACGGCACCCCCGGTTTTCGCTGAACACGCGACGAACGGCGCGTAGTGCAGGAAAAACAATTCCTTGCGCACGTAGGCGGTGACCTCCTCTAGGCGGGCGGTGCGGTTGGGTCCTGGGTGGTAGAGATCGAATTTATTCAGCGCGATGAGGCAGGGTTTTTTTTCCTCCACGATCACCTGGGCGATTTTTCGGTCCTGGGCGGTGATGCCTGCGGCGAGGTCGATGACCAGCACGCAGAGGTCGGAGCGGCGAATGGCTTTTTCGGTGCGCATGGCCGAGAAGACCTCCACCGAGTTGTCGCGCTTGCCCCGTGGCCGCAGCCCCGCGGTGTCAATGAGCGTGAAATTTTCCCCTTGGAATGAATACGGCAGATCGATGGCGTCACGCGTCGTGCCGGCGATGTCCGAAACGATCGTGCGAGCATTCTTGAGTATGGCGTTGACCAGCGAGGATTTGCCGGCGTTGGGCTTGCCGACTATGGCCAGTTTGATGCCCACGGCCTGAGCGACTTCGGCCACGGCTTCGGTTTCGGCCACGAGCGGAGCGATGACGGCATCGATTTCATCGCAGAGGTGGCCGAAATTGCGGCCGTGTTCGGCGGACACAAAGACGCTGGACGAGAACCCGAGGCGGGCAAAATCGGAGAAGACAGACTCGTGTTTTGGGTCGTCAACCTTGTTGAGAACCAACAACACCGGTGGCTTGGCCTTGCGCAGCTTTTGCGCAAGCGCTTGGTCAACTGCCGTCAACCCATCGTGCGCGTCCACCACAAACAAAATCAAATCCGCCGTTTCCATCGCAATGTCTGCCTCTATCGTCACTTGCGCGTCGAATCCGTCGTCGATATGGCCGCCAATGCCGCCCGTGTCGATGAGCGTACACGCATGGACCGTCGCCTTCGAGGGCGCGGAAATCCGGTCGCGCGTGACGCCCGGTTGGTCGTGCACGATGGCAATTTTGCGCCCGGCAAGGCGATTGAAGAGTGCGGACTTGCCGACATTGGGGCGTCCGACGATGGCAACGGTGGGCATGGCGCGGTATAAATAGGCCGAAAACCACGAAGCGCAAGACCAGAGGCGAGCCAACTTAGACAAGATCCGCCAGCGCTGATTCGAGCGTCGGATAGTCAAAGGCAAAACCCGCCGCTTCCAACGCCGCCGGGCGGACGCGCTGGCCAGCCAAAAGCGTCTCGCCGAACCCGCCCAGAGCCAGCTTCAAAATGCCACCCGGCACGGGTAGGATCGCCGGGCGGCCGAGTGCGCCGGCCAGTTTGCGAGTGAAATCGGCATTGCGCACGGCCATGGGTGCCGTGCCATTGACGGCGCCGGCTAATGATTCCGATTGCACGGCGAACGCGATGGCCGCGCGCAGATCGTTGACGTGAATCCACGGCAACCACTGACGGCCCGAGCCCAGCCTGCCACCCAATCCCCACTTGAAAACACCCACCATCTTTTGTAACGCCCCACCATCGCGACCTAACACGATGCCTGTGCGCAGGCGCACCACCCGCACGCCAAGCGCCTCTGCCTCCATGGCTGCGCTCTCCCATGCGCCGCACAAATCGGCCAGGTAACCGCGCCCCGCCCCATCACCCTCAGTGAGCACCTCATCTCCTCGGTCCCCATAAATCCCCACCGCCGACGCATTCACCAGCACCGTCGGGCGCGCCTCTGCCGACATGCGCCCAATGGCTTCGACCACCCGCCGGGTCATGCCCACCCGGCTTGCATAGAATTCACGGCGGTGGCGGGCCGTCCACCGGCAGGCAATCGAAGCGCCGGTGAGATTGATGACGGCGTGGTGGCCGGTGAAATCCAAGGTGGCGGGTGTTTGCCAATGCTCGATTCCCGATACTGCCGCGCCGCCGAAGCGGCTCACACCGGTGCTCTCCATGCCTAACTCTTTCAGGCGCGCTGGAAGCCCGCGACCGATAAACCCGCTAACTCCCAAAATCGCAACCTTTGGCATCGTGGACATGTCCTGATGATGCACCTAATGGATCACGGGCGAAAGGGATTTCCTTGTCTGCATTCTCTCTTTACTTTGGAGTCCACGAGTTTTTTGATACCGGCGATGATCAAATCCGGTGCTTGCCTCATTTCGTCGCTCTGGCTGGTCTTGCCGCTTACCGGTCAAGACGCGCAAGTCCTTCCCGATCCCGGCCCATCTCCCGCCGTCGATACCATCACCCCGGTTCCCCCACCGAGCATCCCCTTCGGGTCCCCTAGCGCCACGGAACCCGTCATGCCCAAGGATCTCAAAATCCTTAACCAGGGCGGCAAAATCCTTGGCGATATCCAAAATGGCCTCCACCTCGGCGGGCCCGTCAAAATCCTTGGCGATAACGGATTGGAAATCTTTTCGAACACCGCAGATCTCGACCTCAAGGCCAAAACCGTCACCCTCATCGGACGGGTCACTGTCTATCAGGGGAACATGATGCAGCGCGGCGAGCGGGCGGTTTATTATTACGACCGCAAATTCCTAGATACCAGTGGCTTGCGCGCCTCGCTTGACCCCATCCTGCTTGAATCGGGCAAGTTCACCGTTGAACAACGCGGCGATAAACAGGTCTTTGTCGGCCAAAATGCTGGCGTCACGACCCATGACGTCGAGCACCCTAACTATTGGGTCCGCGCCAAGACGACAACGATCTATCCGGGAGAGAAAGTCACATTTAACCATTTGACGCTTTATGCTGGGGAGACGCCGGTGTTTTGGCTGCCCTATTTGAGCCAGCCGTTGGATGCGGATCTCGGGTATCATCTGATTCCTGGCGCGCGTTCCAGTTGGGGCGCTTATCTGCTCAATAGCTATGGGATCATGCTGGGTGGCACGCCCGATCCCGTCACGGGCGACAAAAAAGATGCTTGGCTGCTCTCGCGCTGGCATTTGGATTTGCGCAGCACCCGCGGCATAGGCACCGGCCTCGACCTCGTGGATAAACGCAGCAATGAGTCCGACGAAATCACCGGCCTGAGCCTCGCCTATCTCTATGACCTCGCGCCAGAAACCACGCGCGCCGGGGTGCCGCGCGGCATCGTCGATCCTGACCGCTTCAGCGCCGAACTCAAATACCGCATCACGCCGGATTGGCCGGGGGGCGGTGATTGGCGCATCGACTCGAACCTGACCTTGCTCAGCGACGCCCATTTCCTCGAGGATTTCAAGATCGCCGAATACCGGACCAATCCGGCACCGGACAACACGTTGGGGATTTACCGCCGCGATGAGGGTTCGCTCCTTTCCCTTTATGCGCGATTCCGCATCAATGATTTTTACCGGGCGGACACCCGCCTACCCGAAATTTCCTACGACCAAGCACGCGGCCCATGGTTCGGCCTACCCATGCTCCACGAAGGAAATACCTCGCTGGGTATCATCGGTGAACAAGCG
>JBDLWH010000118.1:0-3111 GCA_039804325.1 Verrucomicrobiota bacterium | reverse complement strand
GCTGGCTCACCGAACTCCTCGCCAACCGCAATATCACCGGCTCCCTCGCCGACTTCCCCACCGTCGAGCAACCCATGCTCATCGCCCAGCAAATCCTGTCCCTCGCCATCGTCCCCATCTTCACCGGCGACCAACTTACCGGATTCATGGGCTTCGATGCCTGCTGCGAAGACCGCATCTGGCACAACTGGGAAATCGCCATCCTCCGATCCGCCGCCGCCAATATCGGCCTGCGCCAAGTCGCCCAAAACGAAGCCGACGCTCTCGTGCTCGCCCGCGATGAAGCATGCCACGCCGCCAAAACCGCTGAAATTGCCAACCGTGCCAAAAGCACCTTTCTTGCCACCATCAGCCATGAAATCCGCACCCCGCTCAACGGGGTGATCGGCATGGCGTCTTTGCTCGACACCACCCCACTCAACCCCCAACAACACGATTTTACCCAAACCATCCTCCACTCAAGCAATTTCCTCCTCGAAATTATCACCGATATCCTCGACTACTCGCGCATCGAAAGCGGCCACATCGATCTCAACCTCACCCCATTCTTCCTCTCCGAACTCTGCCGAAACGCCCTCGACGTCGTCCGCCCCGCCGCCGCCGTCAAACCCCTCGATCTCACTTGCCTAGTCGCTCCTAACCTCCCAACCCAGGTCATCGGCGACCACGCCCGCATCCACCAAATCCTCGTCAACCTCCTCAGCAACGCCGTCAAATTCACTCCCAACGGATTCATCAGCTTGATCGTCAATGGCCACCAACCTGCCGATGGCGGCCCATGGCAGCTCACCTTTGAGGTCAATGATTCGGGCATAGGCGTGGCTCCCGACACCCTCGCCCTCCTCTTCCAACCGTTTGTTCAAGCCGATTCTTCTTCCACCCGCCGCTTCGGCGGCTCAGGCCTAGGCTTAGCCATCTGCAAACGCCTAGCTCAATCCATGAACGGCGACATCTCCGTCAAAAGTACTAGCGGTCATGGCTCCACTTTCCTCGTTTCCCTTCCCCTTATGCCCGCTACCCCTAATTCCTCCTCGGAACCCGTCCCCTCGCCCACCTTCGACGCGGCCAACGCCAAACCCATGGCATCACTCAAAATCCTCGTCGCCGAAGACAATCCCAGCAACCAAAAAATCGTGCGCCTCCTCCTCCAGCGCCTCGGCATCGATGCCGATATCGTTGGCGACGGATTACAAGCGCTCACCGCCGCCCAAACCAACCCCTACGATATGATCCTCCTCGACCTCCAAATGCCCGTCATGGACGGCTTGGAAGCCAGCCGCAAAATCCGCGCCCTCCATTCATCTCCCCGCCCATGGATCGTCGCCCTCACGGCAAACGCCTTCCACGAAGACCGCACCGCCGCCACCGCCGCTGGCATGGATGATTATCTCTCGAAACCCATCACCCTAGATCGCCTCCGCACCATGATCCACTCGCACGCTCAAACCCTTACTGCGGCATCGCCTCCTAGCCCACCTCCCACTCCCGCCATCACCCTCCCAACCCGCCCACTCCTCAACGACACCATCATTCAAAACCTCACTTTCATCGGCATCGATGGCTACAAGGAGGTCATCAGCGGGGCCACCGCCGCCACCTCCTCCTATCTCGAATCCATCCTGACCACCGTCGCCCATGCCGAGTCCCAACAACTCAAGGAGCTCCTCCACAAGTTCCGCGGCATGCTCTTACAAATCGGCTGCGACGCCATGCCCGCCAGACTCCTCGAACTAGAAAGCCTCGCTCTTCCCACGCCCGATCAAGCCCACGCCATCCAGACAGAACTCGCCACTCTCTGGCAACTCACCCTGGCCGCCATCAAAGAGTGGGAAAAATCCATCCCAGAATTCAACCCCTGAGGCGTCGCTTCTCTCCCACACCGCCAATCTCCCTTTCTCCGCGTTTTTCCTCATTGCTATCGACTACCCTCAGGGATTCCTGCCATCGTTATCCACCATCACGGCTCGCCCTCGTCCATCACCAACCCCGCGCCCTCAAGCCCATGAACTTCACCATCGGAAAAAAAATCTTCGCCGGCTACGCCGTCGCTCTCCTTTCCATCGTCATCCTCACCAGCATGGCCTTTTTCTCTGTGCGCCAACTCAAACAAAATTTTCACAACGCCAAAACCGCTCGCGACTTCATCGACTCGCTCGACGCGTTCCACGATTTCGTCCTGAATGGCCAAGATGCTCAACGCGCCTTCCTCATCACCGGAAACCCCACCAACCTCTCCCAATTTCAACTCATTCCTCCGGCCCTGGACTCCAAAGTCAAAGGTCTGCGTAACGCCCAAGGTGCCACCGGTCGCTCCATGGAAATCACCCATATCGAAACTCAGGCCCGAACTCTCCTGAACCAACTCGAATCTGAAACCAAGGACCGCCAGTCCACCACTCTTGCCGATAACGTCTCGCGCTCGACCGAGAATATGCAACGCCTCATCTCGGCCATCGAACACCTCAAATCCCTCGAACTCACCGAATCCTCTGACCTCGACCAAGCAACCAACACAACCGCCACCCAACTCGAACGCATCATCCAGTGGGGCACCCCACTCATCGTGGCCATTATCTGCCTCATCGGCTACTTCATCGTCCGCAATATCACCACCGCCCTCGCCCGCATCGAATCCGCCGCCACCCGCATGGCCGACGGCGATTTCACCGTGATCCTCACCGACTGCTCACGCCGCGACGAAATCGGCACCCTCTCGCGCAGCTTCGCATCCATGATCCAGGCGCTCTCATCCCTCATCGCCCAAGTCCAACGCAGCGGCCTCCAAGTCAATAGCTCAACGGTCGAAATCTCCGCTTCTACCAAGGAACAACAAACCACCGCGGGCGAAGTCGCCACCACCTCCGCCGAAATCAGCGCCACCGCCAAGGAAATGAGCGCCACCTCAACCGAACTCCTCAAAACCGCCGACAACGTGCGCTCCGTCGCCGATGAAGCTAACGAACTCGCCTCCGCAGGTAAAGACGGCCTCATCCGCATGGAATCCATTATGCGTGGCATCCTCGACGCCTCGGTCTCTATCACCGCTAAACTCGGCGTCATGAATGAAAAAGCCGGCAATATCAACGCCGTGGTTTCCACCATCGGTAAAGT
>JBDLWH010000117.1:0-5572 GCA_039804325.1 Verrucomicrobiota bacterium | reverse complement strand
CGTTTCGCGCGGACTTGCACCGCCACATTGATCTGGTTGAGGAAGTCGCGCGTGTTCACGGGTTGGCCAATGTGCCCTCGCGCTTTCTCGGGGCGTTCGTGCCAGCCAGTCCGGTGGATGCGGCCTACGACGCGGACATGGTGATGCGCCGCCGCCTCGCCGCCCTAGGGCTTTACGAGTGCCAGACGATCAAGTTGATCGCCGAGAACCAGATGATCGACGCGTTGCCGTTGCGCGCGCTGCAACTGGGCGATGTGATCCGCGTGAAACTTCCGCTCAGCGAGGACCACTCGGTGATGCGCCCGAGCTTGGTGCCCGGGCTGGTCGCATCGGCGGCGCGAAACGTCCGCCAACAGTCGAAATCATTGAGTTTATTTGAGATGGGCCGCGCGTTCCGCAACGCCGGGGGCGGTAAAGCGAAGGACCAAGAATCCGAAACGCTCGCTCTGCTATTATCTGGCGGCATCACCCCAGCTGGTTGGAACCAAACCGAGCGCGCCGCCGACCTCTACGACCTCAAAGGCGTGATCGCGGCGCTCGTTCCGAACCGCACCATCCGTTTCATGCCCAAGGAACGCGACGGGTTCGCTCTTGGCTGCGACGTCAAGGCCGACGATCAAACCATCGGCGTTTGCGCCCGCCTCCAACCCGCCCGCGAGCGTGATCTCAATTTTACCTCACCAGTTTTCGTGGCCGAGCTGGATCTCACGAAGTTGCGGAAGTTGCTCACTGGCATTGAGCACGTTGCAGACCTGCCTCAGTTCCCCGGATCATCGCGTGATGCGGCGATGGATCTGCCGCTTGCCACTCCGAATGCTACCATCGAGGACATCATTGCCAAATGTGGTGAACCCCTGCTGGTTTCCTCCGAGTGCTTCGATGTCTTCACCGACCCCACGGGTGAAAAACTCGCCGTCGATCGCAAGTCGGTCGCTTATCATTTCCACTACCGCGCCGCCGAGCGCACGCTCAAGGCCGATGACGTGGACGCCGCCCATCAAAAAGTGCTCGCCGCCCTCACCAGCAAACTGGGCGTCAAGTTCCGCTAACCACCGCCCTCACGAAAACTCGTAACGCAGCGCCGAGAGACAAAAAAAGGTGGCCGTTTCGACGCGCAACACGATGGCTCCCAGCGACACAGGCAGGAATCCCGCTGCCAGCGATTGATCGATTTCCTCAGGTGAAAAATCACCCTCTGGCCCGACTAACAACGTGGCGGCGGTCGTGCCCGGCTGGGTGCGCAAGACGTCGCGCAGCGGCTGTGCGCCATGGGCGAGCGACGCGATGAGTTTCAGGCCGGGAGTCGGCATGGCCAACCAGCGGTCCATGGCTTGAGGTTCGGCGATGGCGGGCAGCGTGTCTTGGCCGCATTGTTTGCACGCCTCCAGGGCGGTGCGCCGCCATTTGTCGGATTTCCCGTGGCCGGGTTGCACGATGGTGTGCCGCGTGACCAACGGCTGGATGGCGGCGATGCCGAGTTCAACGGCCTTTTGCACGATCAGATCCATCGTTTTCCCCTTGGGGATGGCCTGGGCCAGGGTGATGGCGGGCATCGACGTCGGGCGCGTCTCGGCTGTGCCTAGCGCCAAGGCGACGCGGTCGCGCGCGACGCTGAGGACTTCTGCCGTGGCGCGTCGGCCACAGCCGTCAAAAACGGTGATGGTCTCGCCGGGCTTGATGCGCATCACCTGCGTGAGGTGACGCGCCTCATCACCGGTCAGGGCTGGGGCGCTTTGCCACATTTCCGGGGGTAAAAAAAATCGGGACATGGCTGCTGATGGCATCACCCAGCTTTCATCGGCCGCGGCTGAGCATCCGCGATGATGGCCTCGTGAATTACAGGTCGAAGAAGCGTTTTGCTTTTTGGAAAAACCCTTTTTCCATGGGGGAATTTTGTTCGCCGATGGATTCGGAGAACGCATGGAGTTTTTCTTGTTGTTCGGAGTTGAGTTTGGTGGGCACTTCGACTTGGACGCGCACGTTGAGGTCACCACGGCGGCCGTGGTTGAGGGTGGGCATGCCTTTTTCGCGCAAGCGGAAAATGGTGCCGCCCTGGGTTCCGGCGGGGATTTTAATCGACGATTGGCCGTCGAGGGAGGGGACTTTGAGTTCTCCGCCCAAAGCGGCCACGGGGAAGGGGAGGGGAACCTCGCAGAAAAGATCAGCGTCATCACGCTCAAAGACGTCGTGGTCCTTCACGTGGAGAAACACGTAAAGATCGCCGCCCGCACCCCCACGCACCCCGGCGTCACCGTTGCCGGTCGATCGTAGGCGCGTGCCCGTGTCCACTCCTGCCGGTATGCGCAGCTTGATGCGGCTGTCACGCTGGGCACGTCCCTCGCCTTTGCAATGGCCGCACGGGTCAGATATGGTTTCGCCGGCACCCCGGCACTCCGGGCATGTCGTTTGTTGGATGAAAATCCCGGCTTGTCGAGCGACGACGCCCCGGCCGCCGCACGACGAACACACGCGCACGCCGCCACTGCCTTTCGTGCCCTTGGCCGCGCACTTGTCACATGGAACGTAGCGCTCAATCTCGAGCTCCTTCTCCACGCCGCGCGCCGCTTCTTCCAGCGAAATTTCCAGGTCGTAGCGCAGGTCGCTGCCGCGTTGTTTGCCAGAGCCTTTCCGCGAGCCGCCGCCGCCAAAAAACTCCTCGAAGCCGCCACCGAAGGCACCGCCAAACACCTGCGAAAAGAGGTCCATCGGATCGTGGAATCCTCCGCTCGGCCGCCCGCCACCGCCGGAAAACGCGGCGTGGCCGTAGCGGTCGTATGCGGCGCGCTTGTCGACATCGCTGAGCGCCTCGTAGGCTTCACCGAGTTCCTTGAACTTGCCTTCCGATGTGTGATCTCCTGGGTTTTTGTCAGGATGGAATTTGACGGCAAGTTTGCGGTACGCCTTCTTGATTTCCTCGGCGCTGGCGTCGCGGGCGACGCCCAGAATTTCGTAATAATCGCGTTTGTCCGACATAGGATTAAGCGTCGCCTCCTTCGGTCGGGGTTGGCATTTTGGAAACCACCACGCTCGCGGGGCGAAGCAGGCGGTCGCGCAGTTTGAATCCACGGCGTGTGACGCGCAGGATGCGCCCGTCTTCGCCAGCGGCGCATTCCTCTTGGGCCACCGCGTCGTGGCGGTTAGGATCAAACATCCCGACAGCCGGGATTTCCTCTACCCCTTGGGAGCTAAGAAATTCGTGAAGTTGGCGGCGCACCATGTCCATACCGATGTAGATCATCGAGGTCGTGTCTTGGGATGCGGCCTGCATCCCCATTTCGAAGTGATCAATGACGGGGAGCAATTCTTCTAATAACCGTTGATTCGAGTAACGAATGGCCTCCTCGCGTTCGCGGGCAACGCGTTTGCGATGGTTGTCTAATTCCGCCGCACTGCGCAGCGCCATTTCCTTCCATTTTTCGACCTCAGCTTCTAATTCATCCCACGGGTCGAGTGCGGCGGGTTCTTGGCTCACAGCGATTTCGCTTGTTTCATCGTGTGGCTCGGAAGTTGAGGGCGGATCGTTGTCGGCTTGCATGGCGCATAGGTGTAGCTGTGAATGCCCGCTCGTCAACTCCTTGGCGTGTGATTTCCCGCTCACTCATCGACCAAACCGCCAAAATCTCCGCTCATTCCCGTGAAAATCCCTCGTCGTTTCCTCAATCAATCCGGGGCCACCCAAAAATAATTCAAAGAAAACTTAAAATAGGACTTGTCAGGTCGGGATCGACTCCTATGTTCGCCGCCCCGCATTGCGACTTGCCGACTTTCACAAGAGGCAGGTCATCACACAGGGAACATTTATCGGGTGCAGCTCCGGAAAAAAGCTACTGCGAGGATTTCTCGCCGTTGCTCCGGTTTGCCCCAAGGAAACTAGAACCACGCAGGAAATCATGCCGACTATCAATCAGCTCGTTCGCAAGGGACGCCACACTCCGGCCGAAAAGTCGAAGTCACCCGCACTCGTGAATTGTCCACAGCGCCGCGGAGTCTGTCTTCAAGTCATGACTCGCACGCCGAAGAAGCCAAACTCAGCTCTTCGTAAAGTGGCCAAAGTTCGCCTCACCAATGGCTTCGAAATCATCGCCTATATCGGTGGTGAAGGCCACAACCTCCAGGAGCACTCGATCGTTCTTGTCCGCGGCGGTCGTGTAAAAGACCTTCCCGGCGTGCGATACCACATCGTGCGCGGCTCACTTGATACCTTGGGTGTCGATAAACGCCGTCAATCCCGATCGAAATACGGGGCCAAACGCCCGAAACCGGGTGCCGCCGCCGCTCCTGCCAAGAAGAAGTAATTTTCCCACCTCAACCTTCAGCCCTCAAACGCCATGCCACGCCGCAAGCGAGTTTTTACTAAACCGGACCGTCGCGATCCACGCTATGATAGCGCACTGGTCGGTCACCTCATCAGCAAGGTGATGAACAGCGGAAAGCGCTCCCTCGCTCAACGCATCGTTTATGCCGCCATCGAACGCGCCAACGAAGGCATCGACACCGTCGATCCTCTCGAAGTCATCACCCGCGCCGTCGAAAATTCCAAACCCCGCGTCGAGGTCAAATCCCGCCGCGTCGGGGGAGCCACCTACCAGGTGCCTCTGGAAGTCTCGCCGGACCGCTCGGAGTCGCTTGCCATGCGCTGGCTCGTCAACTACGCCCGCAACCGCAAAGGTACCCCGATGCACGTTGCTCTGGCTAACGAAATCAAGGACGCCGCCAACAACCAAGGCAGCTCGGTGCGCAAGCGCGACGATGTCCATAAGATGGCCCAAGCCAACCGCGCCTTCGCTCACTTCCGCTTCTAACCGACCCGGCCCTGCCCTTCGTGAATCCGAATAGTCCTAACCGCCAATACGTGCTCGAACGCACCCGAAATATCGGGATTGCGGCGCACATTGACGCGGGTAAGACAACGCTCACTGAGCGCATTCTCTTTTACACGGGCATGATCCACAAGATCGGCGAAGTCCACGATGGTGGAGCGACGACGGACTGGATGGAGCAAGAGCGCGAGCGTGGTATCACGATCACTTCGGCAGCCGTGACCACCGAATGGTGGCAGCGCGAAGAAGAGGGGATGACTAAGTTATTCCCCGAGCAAAAACATCGCATCAATATCATCGACACTCCGGGCCACGTCGATTTCACCGCTGAAGTCGAACGATCACTCAGAGTGTTAGATGGTGCCATCGTCGTGTTCTGCGGCGTGGCAGGCGTCCAGCCGCAATCCGAAACCGTCTGGCGTCAGGCGACCAAGTATAACGTCCCGCGCATCGTCTTCGTCAACAAGATGGACCGCACCGGGGCCGACTTTGACCGCGTCTTTAATGAGGTGAAGGACAAACTCGGTGCCCACGCCGTGCGCATCCTCATCCCCATCGGTGCCGAGGATCAACTCAAAGGCCAGATCGATGTGGTCAACCAAAAGGCCGTCTATTTCTGCGACGACGATAAGCTGGGTTCCACGTACAGCGTGAGAGAACTCGAAGGTGATCTCATTGATATCGCCAAGGATGCCTACGACGAACTCATCCATGCGGTGGCCGATGTCGATGACGTCATTGCTGACCAATTC
>JBDLWH010000116.1:0-5487 GCA_039804325.1 Verrucomicrobiota bacterium | reverse complement strand
GGGGACGCCGTCCCACGTGCGTCCCTGTTTGCGCAAAAGGAAGCGGTCGAGTGAGGCTCCCTTGATTTCCTGCAAGGTGCTGCCGCTGCGGATATAGTAATGCCCGCGGTAGCTGATGGGGTTCGGGTAGGCATCGACCTCTATGGCGAGCCACGCGTTGCCATCGGCATGGTGAAGATTGACCGCTACGAGGATGCCCAGCAGGTCACGGATTTTGTTAGGCAGATCCTCCAGCAGCTTTGGCGCGTTCGTCAAACCGACAATTTCACCCTTGTCGTTGCGACCGATTTCCAAGCGCCCCCCTTCGGCATTGGCGAATCCGCAGACCCAGCGGAGGAGGTCGTCGCGCCACGACTCCTTCCATTCGGTGTGCTGGGATTCAATGTGGGACATTGGGGAAAAAGGATGAAGGTGGATTTAGCGCTTTGCGGTTTTTGCGATGATGGCGAAAAGGGCGCGGAGTTGTTGATTGTCGGCGCGCAATGACGCATTCGACTGAGGACCGGTGAGTGGCATGAAATCAGAGGCTCCTCACTGCGGGGTCATCACTTTTTTGATCTCGGTGGGGGCGGCGGCCGGGGTGGCGGCGCTGGGCACGGACATGCCGAGTTCGGCGGCGAGGTCGGCCAGCGCGATGTCTTCGAGGGCCTCGCGTTCAGAGGCTTTTTCCTTGAAGCGGGTGGTGTCCAGGCTGTCGCGGGCGACGCGGGCGCGGCCGGAGGCCTTGGTATTTTCGTCTTCGACCATCTGATGGAGTCGATCCAGTGTATCGCCGGAGCCGCCGATCTGGGTGAGCATGCCGCTGGCCATTTCATTCATTTCGGCGAGCGCCCGGTTCATCTTCATGCTGTCGAGGCCCTTGCGCAGCGACTCGATCTTGTCGCGAGCCACCTTGATGGCTGTGTCGCGCGACATCACGAGGTCCTTGTAGGTTTTTTCCGCGTCGGCGAGTTGGGCGCGATTTTCGGCGAGATCCTTGCGGATGCGCTGGAGTTCCAGGGCGATCTCGCCGGCGAGGCGCGCATTGCCGGCACGCAAGTTGGCGGCGGCCTTGCCCTTGAGTTCTTGTTCCTCGGCCTCCTGGCGTTTCACCTGTGTGATGAGTTTCTCACACAGCCCGGCATGGGTGGAAAGCCCTTGGTTGAACTCGGCGATCTGTTTGCGCAGGTTCTCCTTCTCCAATTCTAACAATGCCTCCGGGTTGCTTTTTTCAAGGCCGGAGATGAAGAGCCCGAGGAAACCCCGGAAGATGTTGGCGAGACGGCGGAACATGGCTTTTGTTTTTCTGTTGGGGATTGGGTGATGCAAATCTCAAATCTCAAATCTCAAATTTGAGCGTGAGAGTTACTGGGGGATGGCGGAGCGCGGAGGAGGCAGCGTGCCGGATAGCATGGGTGGCGCGGGCTCGTCGTCGGTGATCTGGGAATATAATGACTGGGAGAAGATCTTTTCGGACGACTGGAGGGACTGGGAGATGGTGTCGATCTGGACACTCAGCCCGGCGGAGTCGCTCATGGTCATGCCGACCTCGCAGAGGTGGGTGATTTGCTGCTCGGTCTTGTCGATTTCCGCCGTGACGAGTTCCAGCCCGTCGCCCGCTTGGCGGAAATTCTCGAGGCGTTCGCGGATGGTGGTCGCCCGGTCGCGGATCGAGGTGGACAACCGGCTATCAGGCAGGTCTGCCGCCTTGTCGCGTTGCTGGGCGACGGCCAATTGTTCATCGGCGGACTTGAGGTCGGCTTCGATTTGTTCGCGGTGGGTGGCGGCGAGGAATTTCTGCAAGCCGCTGCGCTGATGGAGGAGTTTGAGAAACAGCCAGAGCATGCGGTCTAACGATTCTCCGCGGAAGTTTTCGACGCCCGGGGCACCATCCTTGATGGCCATGCTGCGCCGCAGATCCACGAGTTCCACGCACCGCCGACGCAGGGTGTCAAAACGCTGCGCATCCTCCGCACTCAGAAACGACATCAATTGCTGGAAACGCTGGCGCGGATCGACGGGCAACGGCGGCGGAAGCTTTTTTTGCCCTTTGAGCACGTTCTGAAAACGCGGGTTGAGACCGAGAAACCCGAGGTAGCCAATTTCCGCAGCTAACAAAAATGGCAACCAGACGGGCAGGGACATCCCACTCACGACGGCGAAAGCCAGGCCGGTGCCCAGACCTAACAAGTGCCAGTGCCAGGTGAAAGCCCGCTTCAGGGCCACCGCCAAACCTTCGGTGGATCCGGATGCCATGTTCACGCGGAAAGGTTATGTTTGCCGTCCTCGAGTTTGTCGAGCAGCGAGCGCACGTGGCGCACCGAATCCAAAAATGCCGGTTCGACCTGCATTTGGCGGGCGGGGCGGTCAGGTGGAGCCACCGCGAGCTGGTGGACGATGGTGCCGGGCGAGGAGCTGAAAATAAACACGCGGTCTCCCAGATAGACCGCTTCGGGCACATCGTGGGTGATGAAAAAGACGGTGGCTTCCAACTCGCGCCAGAGCGACACCAACAGATCCTGCATGTGCTGGCGGGTCGTAGGGTCGAGCGCGCCGAACGGTTCATCCATGAGGATGATGCGCGGATGCATGATGAGCGTGCGGGCGATGGCCACCCGCTGGTTCATGCCGCCGCTGAGTTGGTGCGGGTATTTGTTGGCGTCCTTTTTCGGGTCGAGTCCGACCTTGGCGATCCACTCTCGGGCGCGTTGGTGGCGTTCATGGACTGGCACTTGCTGGCATTCGAGGCCGAAGGCCACGTTGTCGAGCACCGTGCGGTGGGGGAAATTCGCGTAATCCTGGAAGACAAAGCCACGGTCCGGGCCGGGTTCGACGACCGGTTCGCCGTGGACGAGCACCGTGCCCGAGGTCGCGGGAAACTGGGGTGCCAAAGCGGCGATGAGGCGCAGCATGGTGCTTTTGCCGCAACCGCTGGGGCCTAAGACCCCGATAAATTCGCCGATATTAGGGATATTGGCCACCGAGAACGTGACATCCTTGATCGCCGTAAACTCGCGCGCCGTGCCCGCTTCGTATGTTTTGGTGACATTACGGAAATCCACCACCAACGATTCATTGCCGGTCGGAGCCACGGCATCCTTGAGTTCGCACGGACGATCGACTGCTGTTAGTTCAATTTTCGCCATGGCTGATGTGAGGAAAAAGTTGCCGTTGCAGCAGCATGATCGAGCGGTCAATGGCCCAGGCGAACAGGGTGATGATGAAGAGGCAGAGGTAGGTGTGTTCCTGGAAGCCGCGGCGCTGGCTGTTGATGATGAGCGCACCGATGCCGGTCTTGGCGTTGATCACCTCGGCGAGCATGATATAGCCGAAGGCTAGGCCGAAGATGAGGCGCAGGCTGTTGACGATTTCCGGCAGGGCCAGCGGCAGAATGACTTTGCGCAACACTTGGTGACCCGCGATCGGGAACCACAGCACAAATCCCATGACGAACCCCGCAGCAAATCGTCCCCAAGCGGCCACCGACAACAACTCTGTGGCCCACATGGAGGCGGCACCTTCGGACCGCTGCGCACTGAGCATACTTGCCGTGTCGTCGCTCAAAGCATACCAGCCCACCATGATGAGCAGCCCGTAGAGCACGCCTGTGAGCGCGGCGATGCTGGCACCTTTTTTGCGTGAGCCATGGGCTCCGAGGGTGTAGGCGGTGTCGAGGAAGCGGTCGGGCACCGCGATGACCGTGTTGACCGTGTCGAAGATGATGAAGGCGATGGTGGCCAGAAAGATGAACATCACCTTGTTGAACTCACCTAGGCCGAACCACACCATGGTCAGTGGGATCAAAGCGGCAATCGGGATGCTCCGACCGAAGATCACCAGCGGCTTGAAGAACGCATTGACCCGAGGGTAACTGCCGGCCACCACACCCAGCGGCACGCCGATGGACGCGGCCAACAGAAACCCGCCTAACACCCGCGCCAGTGAAATGACGATACTGCGGGACAACTCGCGTTTCCAAAGTTCGGGAAACGAGGCGAATGTCTCGCGAGGACTGGGGAGCGTATAGGCGTCCACCCATCTAGCGTCGCCCTGGCCAACGGTGAGCAGCCACCAGACAAAGAGCACCAACCCGATGCAGGTCGCGCCAAAGGCCAGACCTTCGACATAACTCGGAGCGTCACGGATGGTGCGCAACCGTTTCCACCAAGTATGGAACATCGAAGGCATTCGCGCGCTTATTCAGGATTCTCGAGGGCGATCACCTTGATCTCCACCCGGCGGTTGAGCGCGTGGTTGTGCGTATCGTTCGCGTCAAAAGGACGATCCCACCCGATGCCATCCGTCGAAAACTGGTTCACATTGAACTGCGGGAATTTCTTGAGCAGTTCGGTTTTGACGGCCGCGGCGCGGTTGGCGGAGAGTTCTTTGACCATTTGCGCGCTGGCCTGGCCCTTCATCGAGGCATCCGTGTGTCCTTCCACCACGATGTTGGCGGCACCGTATTGGCCGGCGAGTTTGCCGACTTCCTCGATCACGGCGTCCACGCCGGGTTCGTAGGGTTTTTCGATGTCCTTGCCGTTTTCACGCACGATGACGGTTTTGCGCAGGTCCCACGAATTCGGATAGAAATGCAGGGTCACCACCTTGGTGAGGATTTCCGACCCCTCAGCCTTGATCGATTGCACCGTCTTGGGCGCAAAGTTGATTTGATATTCGTTGCGGCTCGATTTGAACGGCTCCTCGCCCTCGAGTTTCTGAAGGATAGAGAAATCCATCACCTGGTCGAAGGCCACCGGCTGGGAGATGCGGTTCATTTTTCGATAGAGCAGGTAGGCGGTGTTCCAGGTGCGCTCGAAGTTGGCGGGGTTGTTCTGGTTCATGAAGAACTCGCGGTTTTCGGCGTAGTTCGTCGAGTGGGCGTCGCCGAGCATCCCGAGGGTGTCGGTTTCGGGGATGCTGTAGAGTTTAGCCATGAAGGCAGCTGCGGATTTTTTACCCTCATCGGTCTTCATTTTTTCCATGCCCTGGAAGATGCCGCGCACCAAGCCCTCGCAGATATCGCGGTGGTCGCGGGCGAAATCGCCGCGGGCAAACCAGATATCGGCGATGAGCTTGTTCGCCGTGGCGGTGCTGACCAGCAGGTGGTTGCCCTTGATTTTGCTCAGCGTGTAAATGTCCGGTGCCCAGGACACGCAGGCGGCGATGGATTTGTCGGCGTTGAAGGCGGCCGCGGCTTGGAAGGCGTCTTCGGTATATTTGAATTCCACTTCGCCGGGTTGCACGCCGCCATTGACCAGCGCGTTGAGCAGGAAGTATTCGGACGGTGAGTTCTGGGCGAGCACGACTTTTCTGCCCTTGAGGTCGGAAATGGTCGGGCTGTTAGGGTCTTTGGCGACCGAGCGACGCATCACGATGCCGTCGCCACCGTTGGAAAAGTCCACTTGTTGGAAGACACGCGGCATGATGCGCGGGTCTTTTTTCAGTTGATCCATGAAGAGTGGCAACATGTCCAGGGTGGCCCAACCGATGTGGACCTTGCCAGAGGCG